>CBINIO010000291.1:0-5876 GCA_966250725.1 uncultured Chitinophaga sp. | reverse complement strand
TGCAGGCCACCCGCTCCAGGATCTCCAAAACAGAATATATCTCCTGCCCTTCCTGCGGCAGAACGCTGTTCGACCTGCAGGAAACCACCGCGCGCATCCGCTCGGTGACCAATCACCTCAAAGGCGTGAAGATCGCCATCATGGGCTGCATCGTGAACGGGCCGGGCGAAATGGCCGACGCGGATTTCGGCTACGTGGGCAGCGGCGTGGGCAAGATCACGCTGTACCGCGGCAAGGAAGTGGTGAAACGCGGCCTCAGCAGCGAGGTGGCGGTGAGCGAGCTCATCAACCTCATCCGCGATAACGGGATGTGGGTGGACGCGAAATAGCGGCAAAAAAAATCGGGCCGCTCCAATGAACGGCCCTAAAACTGTAACTGGGGCTAACAGACAGTGTGTACCTTAACTTTTCGTGTTCTGAACTGCTAATTTGGGGTTAAATGCGATCCTTAAGCATGTCACAAAACTACTACCCTCCAGAGGGTATATCAAGCGTAGTTTTACGCAATTTGCCGCGTAGTTTCCCCCAAATCGGTGTATATTATTTTCCCGGCTTTGAAAATCTGGTATCGTGATTGCGGTAATAATTCAACAAACAAACTGCATCCCATGAAAAATCTGCTATATGCCGCGGCGCTGCTGATGCTGGCTGGCTGCGGGCCGAACTCTTCGAAAACGACCATTACACAGGAAGAAAAGCGCGCGCAGGGCGACACGCTCAACGAGCTGGTGGCCTTTCAGAAAGACGTGGTGATCAAGCCGCTGAGCGGTTATTTTGTAAAGAACACCATCAAGCAGAACGATCCCGTCGTTTGCTGGGTGATCAATAATCCCGAGGAAATGCAGCGTGTGTTCGGCGTGGCCAAAACCGTTTCCAATACCATCGATACCGTGGACTTCAATACGCAGCTGCTGACGGCGGTAACGCTGCAGCTGAGCGACCTGGAACAGCAGATAACGCTTACCAGCAGCAAGCAGGAAGGGAATACGGTGGAATTGCATTTCGCCATCATGACGGAAGGCAAACGGCGCTCGTTCACTACCGCCATGGCCTGGCTGGGCGCCATCCCCAAAAACCCGGACATAAAAACGGTGAAATTCTACAACGGCGACAAGCTGATCCAGAGTGTGAACGTGGATCTGCTGGACGAAGTGATCAAAGAGGACAGCGTGCTGAGGAGATATTAGCGCCGACTAACGGTGAAGATTAAACGAAATCCTAAAAACGAAGGTTTGGATAATCGCTTAAACGAGGACGGCCTTCGTCAGGCATCCAAATAAATGGGGCTGACCGTTGTTGTTGGCCAGCCCCGCAAATTTTCTTTATCCGGTCGGTTTACATGTCGTATTCAAGATTCTGCCGCAGCCAGCGCTCCGCTTCTTCCAGCGGCCATCCTTTGCGCACGGCGTAGTCTTCCACCTGGTCTTTCTCGATCTTGCCCAAACCGAAATACTTCGATTGCGGGTTCGCGAAATACCAGCCGCTGACGCTCGCCGCGGGGTACATCGCAAGCGATTCCGTAAGCGTGATGCCGGTGGCTTCCGTGGCGTTCAGCAGATCGAACAGCTTGTACTTTTCCGTGTGCTCGGGGCAGGCGGGATAACCCGGCGCCGGGCGGATGCCCAGGTATTCTTCCTTTATCAGCTGATCGTTCGTAAGATGCTCGTCGGTGGCATACCCCCAGAACTCCTTGCGCACGCGCTCGTGCAGCAGCTCGGTGAATGCTTCCGCAAGCCGGTCGGCCAGTGCTTTCAGCGTAATGCTGCTATAATCGTCATGCTCTTTTTTGAACTGTTCGAGCCACTTTTCGATGCCTTCGCCCGCCGTTACGGCAAAGCCGCCGATATAATCCTGTTTGCCGGTGGAAGCCGGTGCAATAAAGTCCGCGAGGCTGATGTTCGGCTGGCCCGGCGCTTTTTTGACCTGCTGGCGCAGGAACTCCAGCGGCACCTGCGCGCCGTCCAACGCGGTAACGGTCACGGTATCGTCGCCGGTGGCGTTGGCGGGGAACAAACCGATCACCGCTCTTGCGCGCAGCCATTTTTCGTCGATGATGCGCTGCAGCATTTGTTTCGCGTCGTTGAACAGGCGGGTGGCTTCCTTGCCTACCACTTCGTCCTCCAGTATCTGCGGGAATTTGCCGTGCAGCTCCCAGGCGATAAAGAAAGGCTGCCAGTCGATATACTTCGCGATCTCCGCCAGGTCGTAATCCTCGAACACCTGTACGCCCGGCTGTAGGGGCTTTACGGGGTTGAAGGCCGCCCAGTCGATCTCCACCTTGTGTTTGCGGGCTTCGGCGATGGACAGGTATTGTTTGACGGGTTTTTTATTCCTGAACTGTTCGTTCAGCTTTACATATTCCGCTTTTACGTCGGAAAGGAAATTTTTGTTGAGGGCCTTGTTCAGCAGGTTGCCGGTAACGGTCACGCTGCGCGAAGCGTCGAGCACGTGCACCACGCCGTTCTCGTATTCCGGCGCGATCTTCACAGCCGTGTGCGTACGCGAGGTGGTGGCGCCGCCGATCAGCAGGGGAATGTCGAACTGCTGGCGTTTCAGCTCGCGCGCGATGTGCACCATTTCGTCCAGGCTCGGCGTGATGAGGCCGCTGAGACCGATGATGTCCACTTTTTCTTCGCGGGCCGTCTGCAATATTTTTTCCGCGGGCACCATTACGCCGAGGTCCACGATATCGTAACCGTTACAGCCCAGCACTACGCCCACGATGTTCTTGCCGATGTCGTGCACGTCGCCTTTTACGGTGGCGAGCAATATTTTACCGGCGGATTTTATCTCGCCGCCGTTTTTGGCGACCAGCTCCGCTTTTTCCGCTTCGATGTAAGGCGTGAGCACGGCCACGGACTTTTTCATCACGCGGGCGCTTTTCACCACCTGCGGGAGGAACATCTTGCCGCTGCCAAAGAGGTCGCCCACGATGTTCATACCGTCCATCAGCGGGCCTTCGATCACTTCCAGCGGGCGCGGGTATTTCTGGCGCGCTTCTTCGGTGTCCGCTTCGATATGATCGGTGATGCCGTTCACCAGGGCATGGCTGAGCCTTTCTTCCACGGTGCCGTTGCGCCAGGCTTCGTCCTTCTCCACTACCTTTCCTTTCGCCTTTACGGTTTCCGCAAAGTTGATGAGGCGTTCGGTAGCGTCTTCGCGGCGGTTGAGGATCGCGTCTTCGCAATGCTCGCGCAGCTGCGGCTCTATCTCGTCGTATATCTGGATCATGCCGGCGTTCACGATGCCCATGTCCAGCCCGGCTTTGATGGCATGCAGCAGGAACACGGAGTGCATAGCCTCGCGCACCACGTCGTTGCCCCTGAAGGAGAAAGACACGTTGCTGACGCCACCGCTGATCTTCACGAGGGGCATCAGCTGCTTGATCTGGCGGCAGGCCTCGATGAATTCCACCGCGTAGTTGTTATGTTCTTCAAGGCCGGTGGCAATGGCGAAAATGTTCGGGTCGAAGATGATGTCCTGCGGGTCGTAGCCTACTTTGTCCACCAGTATCTTGTACGCGCGGTGGCAGAAGCTCACGCGTTTCTCCAGCGTGTCGGCCTGGCCGTTCTCGTCGAAGGCCATTACCACTACCGAAGCGCCGTAGCTCTGGCAGATGACGGCCTGCTCGATGAATTTCGCTTCGCCTTCCTTGAGGCTGATGGAGTTCACGATACATTTTCCCTGCAGGCATTTGAGGCCGGCCTCGATCACGCTGAACTTGCTGGAATCGATCATGACGGGAATGCGGGAAATGTCCGGCTCGGAAGCGAGCAGGTTGAGGAAGGTGGTCATGGCCTTTTCGCCGTCGAGCAGCGCATCGTCCATGTTCACGTCCAGGATCTGCGCGCCGCTTTCCACCTGCTGGCGGGCAACGGACAATGCTTCTTCGAAATGGCCTTCGCGGATGAGGCGTGCGAATTTTTTGGAGCCGGTAACGTTGGTTCTTTCCCCGACGTTGATAAAGTTGGTCTCAGGCCTTACTACCAGCGGCTCCAGGCCGCTCAGTCTCAGGTAAGGCTTGATCGTATGCGTGTTGTTCATGCTTAATTCCCTCGTGCTTCTTATGCCAGCGTAGCTTCCACTACCGGCAGGGGGCGCGGGGTAATGGACTTTACATTTTCAGCGATGTGACGAATGTGATCGGGCGTGGTGCCGCAGCAGCCGCCTACTATATTAACAAAACCCTCGCGGGCGAAATCTTCAATGATGTGGGCCGTTTCATGCGGCTGCTCGTCGTACTCGCCAAAGGTGTTCGGCAGGCCGGCGTTAGGGTAACAGCTTACGTAACAGCTGGCGATGCCCGCCAGCTCTTCGATGTAAGGCCGCATCTGCGCGCCGCCCAGGGCGCAGTTCAAACCGATGGAGAACGGCTTGGCGTGCATTACCGAAATATAGAAGGCTTCCAGCGTTTGCCCGCTGAGCGTGCGGCCGGAGGCGTCGGTAATGGTGCCCGAGATCATAACGGGCAGTTCGGGTTTGCCCGAATCGCGGAAATATTTTTTGATGGCGAAAATGGCGCCTTTGCAATTGAGCGTGTCAAAGATGGTCTCGATCAGCAGCAGGTCCGCGCCCGCTTCGCTCAGGGCTTTCACCTGCTCGTAGTAAGCGTTCACCACTTCGTCGAAAGTAACGGAGCGGAAGCCGGGGTTGTTCACGTCAGGCGAAATGGACAACGTTTTGTTGAGCGGGCCGATGGCGCCGGCAACGAATCTCGGCTTGTCAGGGTTCCTGCGGGTGTAATCGTCCGCCGCGCGGCGGGCGATCTGTACGGAAGCGGTGTTCATCTCGGTGGCGAGATGCTGCATGTCGTAGTCCGCCTGCGCAATAACGGTGCTGCTGAAGGTATTAGTTTCGATAATGTCCGCGCCGGCTTCGAGGTATTCGCGGTGGATCGCTTCAATAATGGCCGGCTGAGTGATGGACAGCAGGTCGCTGTTGCCTTTTACGTCGGTGTGGTAGTTGGCGAATCGTTCCCCTCTGTAATCGGATTCCTGGAGTTTGTAGCGCTGGATCATGGTGCCCATCGCACCATCGATGATCAATATGCGCTCGCTGGCGCATTCTTTTAATGATTTCATGGCAATAACGTTTATTAGTTACGGTTTACGATGAACCCGGGGGCCGAACAATAAACAAATCTACCCGCGGGCATTTGCAAAGATAGAAAAGTCCCCATTAATAACCTTGATTCCTTGCCATGCCTGATGGATCGGCCTATGCGTAAAAAACATTTCAATCTAATCAGCTGATAATCAACATTCATCATCCTTCCCTCTTTTCTTCCGCCAAAATATTTTTGTTTACTCTACAAACTCTATTATATTTGTAGAGTAATACAGAAACAGGAACCAACCATTAATTTTTACGACTATGCTTTTTTCCTACCATCATTACCGCGCCGCCGCCGGTTGTTGTTCGATGTGCTGCCGATAAGGAACCCGGGCAGAAAACACATTACCATCACCGAAAATCTTTAGTCATGAACATTGAGGATGATTTAAGGCAGTTAAGCCTCCGGCTGAAGCAGCTGGGGCTCGAAGAGGTCGTTGCCGAAAGGCGCGCTTCGAACGATTCTTTCAGGGTCGTGTATGTGAACAAAAATACTAAAACGCAGCGGGCGGCTCCTCTTCCCGAAGGGGAGCGGAAAAAGACTTCCTCCAGGCTGTAGTTGACATAATGCAACAATTGCGTATTCATAACGTGGAATAGTTACCAGAGACAGGTGTTTTCGAACACCTGTATTTTTTTGTGGTTACTTCTTCGCACACGCCAGCGCGCAAGCGCTCACGCTCACTCCTTCCCCCGCCCGCAACACCGCATGGGCGCAGGCTTCCAGCGTAGCGCCGGTGGTCACCACATCGTCCACCAGTAGC
>CBINIO010000290.1:0-5881 GCA_966250725.1 uncultured Chitinophaga sp. | reverse complement strand
GTGAAAGGACTTACCTTTAAGAAAAAAACCGGCTTATGTTCAAGAACACCAACGCATTCAGCGGTTTTTCCGTGGATGACATCGCAAAAGCAAAACAGTTCTACGGCCAAACGCTCGGCCTCAACGTGGAAGAAGGCGATATGGGGATATTGACGCTGAAGATCAGCGGCGGCGCGAACATCATTATCTATCCCAAGCCCAACCATACGCCCGCGACCTTTACCATCCTGAATTTCCCGGTACAGGACGTGGAAAAGGCCGTAGACTCGCTGACCGCGAAAGGCGTCGTGTTCGAGCAATACGGCGGCGGGCTGCAAACCGACGAAAAAGGCATCTTCCGCGGCGGAGGCCCCGTGATCGCATGGTTCAGGGACCCGGCGGGCAACATCCTGTCCGTGCTGCAGGAGGAAGAAAAGTAATCGTACCTTTGCGCGATGGATTATTTTGCACGGCTGCAAGACCTGCTGAAAACAGAAAAGGAAGAAGACAAAAAAAATTACCGGCAGCTTACGGAAACCTCTCCCGTGGCCATGAGAAGGGCCAACGGCCTTACCTGGTACCCCATTGCGATACGCGGTTCCGAAATGAGCCGCGGCGATTACCTGACCGTGGAGCTGGAACGCACCACGCACCAGGAAATAGTGCATCAGCTGCGTTTTGGCGCGGCCGCCATGCTGTTTTCCAACCACAACCCGAAAGAAGATCATGTGGAAGGGGTTATTTCCTGGCAAAGCGGCAACCGCCTGAAGCTGACGCTCCGCACGGACGAGCTGCCCGATTGGGCGGACGGCGGCAAGCTGGGCGTCGACCTGCTGTTTGACGACAACAGCTACGACGAAATGCAGAACGCCCTCAAACAGGCCGCCGCGCTGGCCGAAAAACCCAACGAAGGCAGGCTTGTGCGCATACTCACCGGCGCGCAGGCGCCGTCGTTCCATCCCGGTACGTCGCCCTTTCCCCATGCGCGCCTCAACAGCTCGCAGCAGGAAGCGGTGCAAAAAATACTCTCCGCCAACGACCTCGCCATCGTGCACGGCCCTCCCGGCACGGGCAAAACCACCACGCTGGTGCAGGCCGTCAAAGCCCTCATCGCGCAGCGGCGGCAGCAGGTGCTGGTAGTGGCGCCCAGCAATACCGCGGTGGACCTGCTCAGCGAAAAACTTTCCGAAGAAGGCCTGAACGTACTGCGCGTGGGCAACCCCGCCCGCGTGTCCGAACGGCTCAGCGCCCTCACCCTCGACAGCAAGATCGCGGAACACCCCGGCAGCAAAGAGATCAAACGCCTGAAAAAACAGGCCGGCGAATTCCGCGACATGGCGCACAAATACAAACGCAACTTTGGCAAAGCCGAGCGCGAGCAGCGCAAGGCGCTGTTCACCGAAGCCAGGAACATCCTCAAATCCGTGGAGAACACGGAACAGTATATTATCAACGATGTGCTCGATAAAGCGCAGGTAGTGACCGCCACGCTCGTAGGCGCGAACCATTACACGGTGCGCGGCCGCGAATATGGCACGGTAGTGATAGACGAAGCGGGCCAGGCGCTTGAGCCCGCCTGCTGGATACCCATCCTCAAAGGCGGGAAAGTAGTGCTGGCGGGCGATCATCATCAACTGTCGCCTACCATCAAATCGGACGAAGCGGCGCGGAAAGGCCTCAGCACCACGCTGCTCGAAAAATGCGCCGCGCTGTACCCCGACGCGGTGGTGATGCTGGAAGAACAATACCGCATGCATGCGACCATCATGGGATATTCCTCGTCCATTTTTTATAAGGACAAGCTCAAAGCGCACGCTTCCGTGGCCGATCACCTGCTGCATCCCGGCGAAAGCCCGCTGGCATTCGTGGATACCGCCGGCTGCGGTTTTGACGAAAAAACGGAAGGCGCCAGCACGAGCAATCCCGAAGAAGCGGCGTTCCTTTTTAAACACCTCCACCAGCTGGTGCATACGCTGCAATCGCATTACAACAAAGAGGATTTCCCCAGCATCGCGGTGATATCGCCGTACAAAGAGCAGATATACCTGTTGAAAGAACAGCTGGAACATTCGCCCGCGCTGAAAAACTTCGGCGATAAAATATCGGTGAACACCATCGACAGCTTCCAGGGGCAGGAGCGCGATATCGTGTACATCAGCATGACGCGCAGCAATACGGAAAGCCGCATCGGCTTTTTATCGGACGTCCGGAGGATGAACGTGGCGATGACACGCGCGCGCAAAAAGCTGGTGGTGATCGGCGACAGCGCCACGCTTTCGCAGTTCCCTTTTTACGCGGATTTTATCGCGTACGCGGAGGCGCGGGATGCTTACCGCAGCGCGTGGGAGTATATGGAGAATTAAATGCTACTGTCTTTCGGATGCCGATCGCAGCGCGTGAGAGATATATGGAGAATTAAATGCTACTGTCTCCCAATCGAATTGCCTGCGTGGAAGCGCGGGATACGCACTCCGTGGAGCATTCGGAGAATCAGTTAATCCCCACCCGGAAACCCGCGTAAAAATTACGCCCCGGCGCAGCGTTGTAATAACGCCCCCCGGCAGCGTTGATGTCGTTACCCAAACTATATTTTTCATCCAGCAAATTATCCGCACCCGCGAAAATAGCGGTGCGCCATTTGCTGTTCCAGGCATGCGTATACTGTAACTTTACACTTAACAGGTGGAACGCGTCCGCTTTATCGGTGTTCGCGTCGTTCAGCCAGGTGTCGCTGTTGTATTGATAGGTGAGGAACAATCCGAGCGCTTTTGTGATGTTGAAATCGGCCGTGGCGGCGATTGTGTGCGCAGGCGTGCCGGGCAACGCGTTGCCGTCGTACACTTTATCCTGCTGCTGAAAATCGTCGTACCGGAAATGATGATAGGTGTAAGCCCCGCGAAGCGCCAGCAGGGAATTGACGCGATATAACAGCAGCGCTTCAAAACCTTTCTGCGTGGCCGCGCCGGCATTCTCGAAATAATCCGCGCCCGCCGCATCGCGCCGCTGCACGATCGCATCCTGCAGCCGGAACCAGAACATGTTCACATCATACCAGAAACCATTTTTACCACCGCCGCGAACGCCGGCTTCATAATTCCATCCTTTCTCTGCCTGCAAAGTGGTGTTGATCACGCTGGTGCTGGGCAGCAGCTCGGCCACCGTGGGCGGGCTGAAACCTTTGGACACGATGGCGTACACATTCGCCCATGCGTCAAACTGCTTCATCACTGCCAGCCTCGGCGCCCATTCGTTTTTGTAACGGCTCGTGAAACGGAACACCGGCGTTTCCGACAAGCGTGTGAAAGCCGTGCGCGTATTGTTCATGCTGATGCCCGCCGTAATCGTCCAGCCATGCGGCAGCAGGAGCTCGGGTTGGAGGAAAAGCGAATACAGCGTATTGTCGATCTGATCGTCGGTTTGCAGCACGCCGGGCTGGCCGCCGGCATTGGTAAATACTTTCGTGGAGAAATTGCCGTGCTGCGCTTCCGCGCCCGCCAGCACCCGCAGGATGGAACGGGAATACGTGAACACCGTTCTGCCGCCGAAATGCGGCTCGCGGCGTTTTTCAAAGTTGCGGACGGCGGGGTTCTTCACCGTGCTGAACGCGCCGTAAACGCCCGTAGTCTGCTGCCAGTGTTCATTCCAGCGGTAGCCGAACGATACGCCGCCCCAGATCGTTTGCTGACGGATGGCGGCATGCGCGTCCACAGCGGATGGAAAACCTCCGGCGGCGGGTCTTGCCTGCTTCGGATCTGCTTCGAATTGCGCGAGCGTCAGTCCGCCCGGCGTTTCATAATACAGGTCGCCGTACAACACATGTCCTTCAAAAGTGGCTTTGGCGTTGGGTTTCCATCTTCCGTCCCAACCTGCCACTTTCCTGTTCATATACGTCTGCGCGCGATAGCCGTTCGATTCCTGCCAGCTGAGCAAAGCCTGTTGCCGGAATTGCTCATTCCCCCAATTGCCTTTGCCGGACAGCAAATGACTGCCAAAACTGCCGCCTGTATACCCGGCTGAAAACCGTTCCTGTTCGTTGAACTCGCTGTCCGCCAGCAGCACGCCGCCCGTACCCGCGCCATAGAGACTGCTGCCCGGGCCTTTCAGTATTTCCATACCGGTAAAATTGCCGATGGCGAACTGGTTGAGATAGGTATTGCCGCCGGGATCGGTGAAGGGCAGCCCGTTGTAATACATCTTCACATTCCGCACCCCGAAAGGCGAACGCAAGGAGCTGCCGCGGATGTTGAGCCGGTAGCTGCCGGGCGAACGTTCTTCCATCCGCACGCCGGGCAGGGTATTGAGCGCGGGCAATATGGACTGGCCGGGAAGCCGCTGCAGGTCCTGCGGGCGCACGAGGCTTACCGCCGCGGGAACGGCGTCGAGCTGCCGCTGCTGCGAATATCCGTGTACGGTAACGCCGCCAAGCGTGGTGGTATCGTTCTGCGCCATGGCGGGAATGGAAAAAGCCAGGGTCAAAAGGGTCGTCAAGGTGCTGATGGAAGCCATAAGGGCCGTAAAATAGGAAATCCCCGTTTAACGAATTAGTGATATTTTTGCGGTTTAAACCGATTTGATTTGAGCGCTCCCGTTTTCCTGATCACGCCGCCTTTTACGCAGCTGAACACGCCTTACCCGGCCACGGCCTACCTGAAGGGATTCCTGAATACCAGGAACATCCCAGCATTCCAGGCGGACCTGGGTATTGAAGTTACGCTCGCGCTGTTCTCAAAGAACGGGCTGCAAACGCTTTTCGAACGCGTGAGCCGTTATGAAGGAACGGCGCCGGAAAATATCGCGCGCATCATCGCTTTGCAGGACGACTATATTCAAACGATCGACGACGTGGTGCGTTTCCTGCAGGGCCGCAACCCTACCCTGGCGCACCGCATCTGCAAACGCGACTTCCTGCCGGAAGCCGGCCGTTTCGCGCAGCTGGAAGACCTTGGCTGGGCATTCGGCTCCATGGGTACGCAGGACAAGGCCAAACATCTCGCCACCATGTATCTCGAAGACCTGAGCGACCTGATCATGGAATGCGTGGACGAACATTTCGGTTTCAGCCGCTACGCGGAAAAGCTGGCCCGCTCCGCCAACAGCTTCGACGAGCTGTACGAAGCGCTGCGGCAGCCGTATACCTATATCGACGAAATTCTCATCAACATACTCTCCGAAAGAATGGCCGCGATACAACCGGCCATGGTGGCGATTTCCGTGCCTTTCCCCGGCAACCTTTACACCTCGCTGCGCTGCGGACAGTGGATCAAAGAAAATTACCCAGGCGTGAAAGTAGCCATGGGCGGCGGCTTTGCCAATACAGAGCTACGTTCCCTCAGCGACGCGCGCGTGTTCGAATTTTATGATTTTATTACGCTGGACGACGGCGAAGCGCCTATCGAAAACCTGTACGGTTTTGTAACGGGCGCCAAAACGCAGGAGGAGCTGAAAAGAACGTTCATGCTGGCGAACGGCGAAGTGACGTACTTCAACAACCAAAGCTGCGCCGATTACAAACAGGGCCAGGTGGGCACGCCGGATTACAGCGACTTCTTGCTGGACCGGTATATTTCCGCGATCGAAGTAGTGAACCCCATGCACCGCATGTGGAGCGACGGCCGCTGGAACAAGCTCACGATGGCGCACGGGTGCTACTGGGGCAAATGCACCTTCTGCGATATTTCGCTCGACTACATCCGTTTGTACGAGCCCATCGCGGCCTCGCTGCTGGTGGACAGGATGGAGGAGATCATCCGGCAAACGGGCGAAACCGGTTTCCACTTCGTGGACGAAGCCGCGCCGCCCGCGCTGATGCGGGCATTGGCGCTGGAGATCATCCGGCGGAAACTCACCGTCAGCTGGTGGACGAACATCCGTTTTGAAAAAAGCTTCACCCGCGACCTTTGCC
>CBINIO010000289.1:0-5889 GCA_966250725.1 uncultured Chitinophaga sp. | reverse complement strand
GCGCACTTCGGCTACCTGCCCAACTATGCCCGGCTGTTCTGCCATCGCCCCGAGGTGATGAAGGCCGGGGCGACGCTGATCGCCACCATCCGCCGCCCCATGGAGTCGCGCCGCTACGAGCTGGTGACCGTTGCCGCCGCGAATTTTATTACCGTGGAAGGCGCCGGCGACCCGGATGCCCGCGACTTTACGAACAAGATCAAGGCGCTGTACGCTACCGCTTACAACGTCAAAAAGATCAACAAGCTGCAAGACCAGGATTTTAAGGTCGCGCCGCTGGAAGGCCTCTGGTGGACGGAATCCGGCGACCCCGTGGAAAGCCGGCCGCGCGCGGAATGGCATTGGAAATTGCAGATCCAGCTGCCGGGTTTTGTTACGAAAAACGATTTCAAACAGGCGGCGGCGTTAGCAGGCAATAAAAAGCTCGCGCATCTCGACGAGCTGCAATGGGAGGCGCAGCCTGCCACGCTGGCCGTGCAGGTATTGCATATCGGCCCTTATTCGGAGGAAACGCCTTCCATTCAAAAGCTCGAAGAATACATCCGGCAGCACCAGCTGGAGGTGAGCGGGCCGCATCATGAGATCTATATCAGCGATCCGAACAAAAGCGCGCCGGAAAAGCTGAAAACGATCCTGCGGCTGGATGTGAAATCAGGGAAGAGTTGAAATGATCTTTTACGGGAACCATGCGGCGGCGTGCGGTGTTGTGAGATGCTGCGCGCCGTTTTTTGTGTTTTACGGAAGCGGCGACATAATCGCGGAAAGTGCGGGCCGGGTGCGCTATTTGTCGTCGCCGCCGATCCCCAGCAGCTCTATAGCCTGCGAGGCCGCTATCTGGCTGGCGTCTTTTTTATTGAAGGCTTTGCCGGTACAGATCAGTTCGCCGTTGAGCATGGCGCCTACGGTGAAGATGCGACGGCCGTTGTCCATCTGTTCTTCTATCAGCTCGAATTCCAGCGTTTTGCCGTTTTTGTTGGCCCAGCCGTAGAGCTTGTTCTTGTGGTTCATTTCCACGGTTTCCAGCGCCTCCAGGTCGATGTACGGCACGAGGATTCGTTTGTGCACGAACTGTTTGGTTTTGTTATACCCGCGGTCGAGGTACACGGCGCCCACGAGGGCTTCGAGGGTGTTGCCGAATATCTGGCTGATCTTGAGGAAGGAATTGTATTTGTCGTAGATGGTGAGCTTGCGCAGGCCCATTTTGATGGCGATATCGTTGAGCTGCTGGCGGTTCACGATCTTGGAGCGCATTTCGGTGAGGTAACCTTCTGTTTTGTAGGGATATTTTTTGAAAAGATAATCGCCGATGATGGCGCCCAGGATGGCATCGCCGAGGTACTCCAGGCGCTCGTTGCTTTCGAGGAATTTCTCTTTGCTGGAGCGGTGGCTCAGGGCTACCTCGTACAAGGCCAGGTTGCCCGGATGGAAGCCGAGCAGGTTATAAAGGTCTTTATACAGGCGCTTTTTCCCGTAGATGATCTTCTGTAAGAATCCTGGAAGTATTTTCACACCGTCAAGGAACAAATGTTTTGAAAATAACAGAGGCATTATGCCCGCCGAACCCGAAGGTGTTGCTGAGGGCTGCTCTTACTTGTCTTTTTTGCGCTACGTTAAAGGTAAAGTTCAGCTTTGCATCCAGCTGGGGGTCGTCTGTGAAGTGGTTGATGGTGGGGGGCACGAGGCCTTCCAGTATACTTTTGATAATGGTAATGCTTTCCACAGCACCGGCCGCTCCGAGCAGATGCCCGGTCATGGATTTGGTGGAGCTGATATTCAGTTTGTATGCAGCTTCACCGAATACTTGCTGAATGGCCTTCACTTCCGCTATATCGCCGAGCGGGGTGGAGGTCCCGTGAACGTTGATGTAGTCTATGTCTTCGGGTTGGAGGTTGGCATCTTTCAGGGCCGTTTTCATTACGTTCAGCGCGCCCAGCCCCTCGGGGTGGGGTGCGGTGATGTGATGAGCGTCCGCTGTAGCGCCGCCTCCCGCGAGCTCGACATAAATCTTTGCACCCCGCGCCATGGCGTGTTCGTAGCTTTCCAGCACCAGCGCGCCGGCGCCTTCGCCCATCACGAAACCGTCGCGGTCCAGGTCGAAAGGCCTGGAAGCCGTTTTGGGATCGTCGTTGCGTTCGCTGAGCGCCTTCATGGCATTAAAGCCGCCCACGCAGGGTTCATTGATAATGTTTTCCGATCCGCCGGTAATGATCATGTCCGCCTTGCCGTAGCGGATGGTGTACATAGCTTCGAGAATGGCGTTGGTAGCGGAGGCGCAGGCCGACACTACCGAAAAATTGGGCCCTCTGAAGCCATGACGCATGGATATGTGCCCTGCGGCGATATCCAGTATAAGCCGGGTGATCAGGAAAGGACTGAAGCGGGGCGTACCGTCGCCCGCGTGAAACTCCTTTAATTCGTTGGTGAAGTTGATCATCCCTCCAACACCCGTGCCCCAGATCACGCCCACCCTGTCCACGTCCACGGAATTGCGGTCGACCTTTGCGTCTGCGACGGCCTGGTCGGCCGCAATAACGGCTGTTTGGGTGAATGGGTCCATTTTGCGCGCGTCTTTTTTGTCCATGTACCGGGCAGGATCAAAATCTTTCAGCTCGCAGGCAAAACGGGTCTTGAACTTTGAGGCATCAAACTGCTTGATAAAATCAGCGCCGGAAACACCGTTCGCCAATCCCTGCCAGAAGGCATCAACGGAATTGCCGAGCGGTGTGAGCGCGCCTAAACCTGTAACGACTACTCGTCTTGGTTGCATTAAAACAGTTCTGATTGTTGGATTATTTTACGTGTTCTTCCAGGTAAGCTACTGCCTGGCCAACAGTGGTGATAGTTTCTGCTTGTTCGTCAGGAATGGAGATGTTGAATTCTTTTTCGAATTCCATGATCAGTTCTACCGTATCCAAAGAGTCAGCGCCTAAGTCGTTGGTGAAGCTGGCTTCAGGAGTTACCTCGGCCTCGTCAACGCCTAATTTGTCAATAATGATCTTTTTAACTCTTGATGCAATGTCTGACATAATTTTAAGTGTTTTTGGTTTAAAACTTGACTGCAAAAATATAATTTTTATTCAATTGCCAAGGATATCGCACAATTTTAACCCAGAATTTCCATTTCAGCGCCGCTTCCACCAGTCTTCAAAACCTGCATTTAGCACGTCCTTCGCAGGTTCCGGCCGATTCCATATGTACGAAATCGCTCATGTCTTTTTACCTTCCTTCCCCCTTTTATTTCCTTTTTCGCGCCGTTTGTACACCATTATATATAGTATCCCCCGCTGATCTCCCCAAAACCCGCCATTTACGTGTTATGACATATAAGTTGACCATTCAACCCTTTATACGGCCACTTAACCATATTTAAAACCGGATCGGGAAAGGCTTAACGTCCAACTATTATATTTGTCCGGTTATGAAATCCCGTAACTTGCAACAGGCGGGCCACCAGAACATGTAACCCGGGCAGCCACGGCATCCGACACACGAAACCAGCAACTGATTAAAACTTATCATACTCATTTGAAACATGCGAAATAAGACCATTAGACTCGTTCTTTTATTCCTCGTACTGGCAGTGGCCGGCTTCTTTATTTACAAGATGGCGGCAAAAAGCAACAATCCTAAGGAACCCGGGGCGGCCCCGAAAGCGGAAGCCTCGAGGAGCGGGGGCGGCAGGTCCATCCTCGTGGACGCCTATGTGGTAAAACCCGTAAAGCTCAACGAAAGCATAGAAGCCAGCGGCACCCTGCAAAGCAATGAGGAAGTGGAGCTGAAACCCGAGATCACCGGCCGCATCACGCACATTTATTTCAAAGAAGGCGTAAAAGTGAGCAAAGGCACCCTGCTGATCAAATTATACGACGGCGACATCCTGGCGCAGATCCGCAAGCTGGAGCTGCAGCAGCAGCTGGCAAAAACCACCCTGGCCCGCCAGCAGCAGCTGCTGAAGATCAACGGCATCAGCCAGCAGGACGTGGACGTGACCAGCAACCAGGTAAGCGCCTACGCCGCCGATATCGAATACAACCGCGCACAGCTGCAGAAAACCGAGATCAGGGCGCCTTTCAGCGGCACCATCGGCCTGCGCAACGTGAGCGAGGGCGCCATCGTGGGCCCGGCCACCATCATGACCACCCTCCAGCAGCTGGACCCTTTAAAAATCGATTTTGCAACACCGGAGAAATACCGGAACGCCATTCGTAAAGGCGACCCCGTTACCTTTACGGTGGCCGGCGATACAGTCAAATACAAAGGCAGCATTTATGCCATCGATCCCAAGATCGACCTGGCCACCCGCAGCGTGAAGATCCGCGCGCTCGTGCCCAACCCTTCAGGCAGGCTTTTCCCCGGCTCTTTCGCCAAAACCACCATACAGCTGAGAGACAATCCGAACGCCATCATGATACCGTCGCAGGCCGTGATACCCGGCACCCGCTTCAAACAGGTGATCGTGGCAGACAGCGGCAAGGCCAAATTCGTAAACGTGGAAACCGACGTACGGACCGAGAACAACGTGCAGATCACGGACGGGGTGCGGGCCGGAGATACCGTTATCATCACCGGCATATTGCAGCTCAAGCCCGGTATGCCGCTCAATTACAATAAGGTACAGTAATGCTGTTGACCTTGTGCAACGATCATTGATTAACGCTAACAGACATTATCATGAGCTTACCTTCCATATCCCTCAAACGGCCTGTAATGGCTATTGTGATGAACATCATCATAGTGATCTTCGGCCTCGTGGGATTCACCTTCCTCGGTGTGCGCGACTTCCCCGCCATCGACCCGCCCGTTGTGAACGTCCGCACCTCCTACCCGGGCGCCAACTCGGACATCATTGAAACGCAGATCACCGAGGTGCTCGAAAAAAGCATCAACGGCGTAGCCGGCATCAAAAATATTTCGTCCCTCAGCAGCCAGGGCAGCAGCAATATTACCGTGGAATTTGAATTGGGGGAAGACCTCGAAGCCGCCACCAACGACGTGCGCGACAAAGTAGGCCAGGCACAGCGCAAGCTGCCGAAAGACCTCGAAGCGCCGCCCGTGGTATCCAAGGCGGACGCCAACTCCTCCTCCATCATCTCCATGACCGTGCAGAGCAATACGCACAACCAGCTGGAGATCACCGAATACGCCACCAACGTGCTGCTGGAAAGACTGCAGACCATCCCCGGCGTATCCACCATCCAGGTTTGGGGCGAGAAAAAATTCGCGATGCGCATCTGGCTCGATCCCGCGCGGCTTTCCGCCTACAGCCTCACCCCCGGCGACGTGCAGGACGCGCTCAACCGCGAGAACGTGGAGCTGCCCTCCGGCAAGATCGCGGGTAACGCCACGGAGCTTACCGTGCGCACATTCGGCAGGCTCGATACGGAAGAGGAATTCAACAACCTCATCATCAAGAACGTGAACGGCGCGGAGGTACGCCTGCGCGACGTAGGCAGGGCCGTGCTGGGCCCCGAGAACGAAGAAACGCAGCTGAAAGAATCCAATATCCCGCAGATCGCGCTGGCCCTTGTGCCGCAGCCGGGCGCCAACTACGTGGCCATCGCGGAAGAGTTCTATAAAAGGTACGCGCAGCTGCAAAAGGAAGTGCCGGCCGATTATACGCTCAACGTGGCGATGGACAATACCGCGTTCATCAAAAAAAGTATCCTCGAAGTAAAGGAAACGCTCATCATCGCGCTCACGCTCGTGATCCTGATCGTATACCTGTTCTTCCGCGACTGGCTCATGGCGCTCCGCCCGATCGTCGACATTCCCGTGTCGCTCATCGGCGCGTTCTTCATCATGTACCTTTGCGGCTTCACCATCAACATCCTCACGCTGCTGGCGATCGTGCTGGCTACGGGGCTGGTGGTGGACGACGGCATCGTCGTC
>CBINIO010000288.1:0-5902 GCA_966250725.1 uncultured Chitinophaga sp. | reverse complement strand
GTTCGAGCGGATGGCGAGCGGGGAGCATATCATCTCCAGCACTTCTTCCAGTTGCCTGTCCTTTACGTTCAGGGAAATTTTGCGGGTGGCCGGTATTTCGTCGTTGGAGAACACGAATACGTAGGCCGTCTGCTGCTCGATCTTTTCGAACACATCGGTGAGGCGTGCGTCTTTTACCTGCAGGCTGATGCGTTTCTCCAGCGGTTTCCGGGTGTCTTTTTCCTGTTGCGTTCCTGCCGTGCCAGAACTGGCGGCGTAGACATGCTGCGCATACAGGCCGGGCAGACCTGTGAGCGTAAAACACGTGCATAAGAGCAGGAACAACAAACGGTAAGCACCCACGTTAGGTTGTGGTCTTACTTTCATAACGATGTTAGCGAATTGTTATTTAATCTGTTTTGATTGATGTGGTTATTCCTCGATCAGCAATGTACTGTCTGTGACTGTGTATTTGAATGGCCTGGACCGTGCCAGGTAAAATAGAATATCCTGCAGGTTGTTGTTCTGGAACGAGCCGGTCATGCGGAAATGCCGCGGCGCGTCGGACCGGAAGATCACCTTTTTGCCGAACGTGCGCTCCAGCTCGCGGCCGATCTCTTCCAGCGATTCGTTGCGGAATACGAGGCGGCCTTCCGTCCAGGCTTTGTCGTCTTCGCCGGACGTGCTTTCCTTCACAACGTCTTCCGCCGTGTTGGTGTAAGTTACTTTCTGATCGGGCGTGATATAGAAGGTATCGGCGCGTCCGCTGCCGTTCTCGTATTTCGGGATGAAGGCCACCTTACCGGTGGTAACGGAGGTTTGCACGGGCTCGTTGTCGTAAGCGCGCACGTTGAACGAAGTGCCCAGCACTTTTACGGTGCCTTTGGCAAGATGAATGATGAACGGCCTGTCCTGGTCGGCGGCCACGTCAAAAAACGCCTCGCCGTTCAGGTACACTTCGCGGCTGTTGCGGGAGAACACTTCCGGATAAGAGAGCCTGCTTTCGGCGTTGAGCCATATCTTGCTGCCATCCGCCAGCTCTATCACGGCGCGGGTGGCCTTCCCGTTCTGCCGGTTGAGCCAATGCGACGTGTCCTGCAACGCCTGCGCCACCGGCGCGGACTTCTCCGGCTCGTCAGGCCGTATAAAAAGAAAAAAAATAATCACACCCGTCATCGCGGCAGCCGCTGCATACACCGGCCAGCGGCGGCGCACGGCACGCATTGTTCCGGCAGCGCTTTCCTGCGGGCGGCGAATCTTTTCCAGCGTTCTTTCCAGCGCCAGCTCCGTATCCGCGCACAGCTGCCCTTCCGGTGCGGAAAAATACTGCTGAAGCAGCTGGTACCTTTCGCGCATTTCTTCCTGCTGCAACAGCTCCTCCAGTTCTTTCAATTCAGCCGGCGTAGCTTCTCCCGCCAGTTTCCTGGCCGCCAGTTCTATGAATTGTGCTTCGTTCATCATGCTTTTGCGCTGTTGATATGATAAGGACAGCCGGACGGGCGGAATTACTTACAAGGATTCAAAAAAAATTTACGAGCAGCAGCAGCCAGAGCATCGCGGGCGGTTCTTTCCTTTTGCCCGGGCGGGTGGAGAGCAAAGGCGCGATGGCTTCGCTAAGCCGGCGGATGGCGCGGAAAAGCTGCGTTTCCACCGTGCGCGGGCTGATATTGAGGATCACCGCCACGTCCTTGTAACGGAAACCTTCGTCGCGGATAAGGCGGAACACTTTGCGGCACTGGTCGGGCAGGCGGTTCACTTCCTGGTCGAGCTTGAGGTGCATTTCTTTCCACTCCATTTCCTTTTCGGGATCGGCGGGGGCGCTGAGCTGCGCCAGCCCGTTATCCAGCGGGGCGATGCGGATGGCGGAGAACTGTTCGAGATAATTGAGGGAATGATTTTTTACCGCTACAAAAAGATAGACCTCGAGATTGGCGATGTTTTCCAGCTCAAGACGGCGGTTCCAGAGTTTGACGAATACGTCGGAGACGATCTCTTCGGCCGCTTCGCGGGAATTGACGTACTGGATGCAGAAGCGGAGCAAACGGTCATACAGGAGCCTGAACAGGGCGGAGAACGCCTGTTCACTTTCGCAACGTGTTATTTGGAGCTGCAGCTCCCTGATTTTGGCATGGATGGCTGTCATGTCGCTTTTACCCTCTTCCGGCGCAAAACGCCGGCTTCTTCTGATAGGACAGGTAATTTTTGGAAATTACGTACAAAAGGCGGAAAAAAATCCGGGGACACTGGTCCGCAGGCTTCTCAACGGGCCGCGGAGTTTTCAACTTCATACAGGGAAAAAATCACCGCACGAACCGCATCACCTCATCCCCCATTCCCATCAGCACCAGGTCCGCCAGCCCGGTGAAAAGCCCGTGCGCAACGAGCCCCGTGATATTGTTCAGCTCCCGCGCCAGCGAGGCCGGTTCCGCGATGAGGCCGAAATCCGCGTCTATCACGTGGTTGCCTTCGTCGGTGACAAAACCTTCGCGGAGGCGGCAGGCCGCGCCGAGCTTTTCCAGCTCCTGCCATACGAACCGCTGCGCGAAAGGCGCCGTTTCCACGGGCAGCCCGAACGCGCCGAGCTGCTTCACTAATTTGCTGCTGTCCGCGATGATCACTTCCCTTCGCGATCTTTCGGCTACGATCTTCTCCCGGAAAAACGCGCCGCCGCCGCCTTTGAGCAGATCGAGGTCGGTGGTGAACTCGTCCGCGCCGTCGATGGTGATGTCGATGGCTTCAACCGCATTGATGTCCGCCAGCGGGATGCCGAGCGAAACGGCCAGCCGCGCGCTTCTTTCGGAAGTGGGCACGCCGGTGACGCGAAGGCCGCGCCTTGCGATCTCGCGGATCACGTATTCCGCTGTGGTGCCTGTACCCAGGCCTACCACCATCCCGTTCTCCAGGAAGTCCGCCGCCGCCATAGCCGCGGCCTGTTTTTCGTGGTTTTGCTGCGATGTCATTTTTCAATTTACGGAGGCTCGGAGATACTAAAAAATTAATGTAGATTTATCGGCATGAAATTCCACGTCCTTGCATGCCTTGGCCTGCTGTTCTGCAGCTGCGCCATGGCGCAGCGCCCGTTTAAGGTCATCGCTTTTTTTACGGGCAAAAACGACCAGGCGCATATCAGCTTTGTACGCGAGGCCCATCAATGGTTTCCGGCCACGGGCAAAAAATATCATTTCACTTACGATTCCACCAGCAACTGGAACAACCTCAACGCCGCTTTCCTGAAGGATTACGACGTCGTGATCTTTCTGGACACAAGGCCGGAGCAGTCCGCCCAGCGCGAAGCCTTCCGGCAGTACATGGAAAACGGCGGCGCTTGGATGGGTTTCCATTTTTCGGCGTTCGCCCTCACCCCGTCCTCCTTCCCGCAAAATTGGGACTGGTACCACAACGTCTTCCTCGGCTCCGGCTCTTACGGCAGCAACACCTGGCGGCCCACTTCGGCGATACTGCGGGTGGAAGACTCCACGCATCCCGTCACCAAAGGATTGCCCCTCACTTTCAAAGCCTCTCCGAACGAATGGTACCGCTGGAGCAACGATCTCCGCAAAAACCCGGACATCCGCATCCTGCTGTCCATCGACCCGGCCAGCTTCCCGCTCGGCACCGGCCCGAAGCAGCACGAGATCTGGCACAGCGGCTATTATCCCGTGGCATGGAGCAATAAAAATTACCGGATGGTGTATTTCAACATGGGGCACAACGATATCGATTACGAGCACAAGACCAATAAAACATTGTCCTATTCCTTCGGAAATCCCGTGCAGGACCGGCTTATCATCAACAGCCTGATCTGGCTCGGCTCCGGAAAAAAGTAGACCCTGTTTCCCTGAAAAAAGAATGCCGGCATTACGCCGGCATTTCGTTTTTCCGAAGTATCGCATTAAAAAGTACTTCCCGTCAGTAAAAAAAGATCGTTATACCGGTCGTTGTTCTTCGCCAGCAAAGCCTGCACATTCATATCGGGGTAATGCGGGGCGGCGAGACGCGCCAGCTCGGCGAAACCTTTCACATCCCTGTGTTTGATCTGTTTGTAGCTCCAGGCGGCATTTTCGTCCGCGAAAGGCAGCATCCAGCCGAACGCTTTTTTCAGGCTTTTGCCGCCGGGCGTTTCCATCGTCCAGAGGTTGATATCCACGTTCTCCGCGAGCCGCGCCAGCTCGAAGAAACCTTTCAGGTTCATCTGCGAATAGTTCCACGACAGGGTGCGCGCCAGCTCGTGCGGCTGGCTGCCGTCGGGTTTCAGCTGGCTTTCGATGCGCGGTATGGTCTGCTCTTCCAGTATTTTTTTTGCCAGCGCCTTTTTTTCGAGGAACAAGGCGATGGACACCGTTTGCACATCGTACCAGGTGCCGTGGTTGTTATGTTCGTCCGCTTCGTCCGTGCCGATGGGGCTGGTGCGCATCCACTCCAGGAAGCTGGCGTACCAGTTGCGGATGCCCGTTTCGTCGTTCGCAGGCAGCTGGCCGGAGCCTTTCAGCAGCAGCACGCCGTCCAGCAGCCGGGCGAGGTTTCTCGTGTCTATCAGCCCGATGCCGCGGCCTTCCGTTCTGCCGGGGATGGACTGCCCGAAATTCAGATGCGGGTTCATTTTTGTGGCGGGATCGAGGAACCATGCGCGGAGAAGACGCGCGGCATGCGCCGCGTATGCTTTTTTACCCGTGTAATACCATGCGATGCTCAGCACGTACACGTCGCGGCAAAGCGCGTTGTGATATTCCGCGTCGCGGATGGCATACCGTTCGGGATTTACCTGCCCGTCCTTGCGGATATACGGCAAACCGTTCTTCTTCGTGGAATCAGGCCACCAGTAAGGGCCCACGCTCATATAATCATGCTTGTCCCCGCTGGGCGGCATTTTTTCCTTACTTACCACGGAGTAAGGGCCGTGCTTCAATGCCTCGTCCGCTTCCTTCAAAAGGTTGCCCAGCGCCTTCACCATCTCCGCGTCGCCCTGTCTCACCAGCTGTTTTCCCTTCACCAATGTTTCCGGGCGCATCAGCATCGTGCGCGGCGTGTCTTCCGCGAAGCCCTGCAGGCTCAGCAGCAGGCATAATAAAAGCTTACTCCATGACAATAAATTTTTCATTGCTGATTTTTTGTTGTGAAGACTGTTTGCCGTTGCCGGCGAAAAGATTGTTCCCCTGCTTCAGCCGGGCGGTGGCGTATGATTCAAGGCCAAAACCGTTATTGTACTGGATCTGGTTGTCGTTTACCAAAACGTTCGAAGAACCGCGGTGCAGGTATTCCAGCATCACGCCGCTGCGGTCGTTGGCTTCCACGAGGTTGTCGGTGATCCGGACATCGTCGCTTTCCGTTACAAGTATACCGTAAAATCCGTTCCGCGCCACTTCATTGTGATCAACGGCGGCATTGGAAACCTGCTGTAGCGCTATGCCGCAGCCGTACGGGGATGTTACCGATCGGTTGTTGCGTATCGTGATGTTCCTGCTGTGATGGATGAATACGTTGTGCTGCAGCTTCGGGCCGGGCACCACGCCGCCGCCGTTCTCGCTGAAGTTGCAGCCGGTGACGGTCACGTCTTCCGCGCCGCTGATCAGCAGGCCGTTGAAGGTGCAGTTCTGCAAGGTTATATTCTCGAACCGCAGGCGTTTCATCTGGCCGGCATGCTGCGCGCGGAAGATGATGCCGCCGCGGTTGCCGGCATTGCTGCGGAAAGAGCGGCTGCCGTTGGGGTCGGTGCCGGGCTCGGTTTTGAGGGCGCCTTCCAGCAGCAGGTTGCTGATCGTAACATCGCTCATATCGGCGGATGCATTCACGATCGCGTCCCTGCCGCCGGATGCGTTCAGGTGCAGCACGGTCTGCAAACCTTCGCCCGTCAGGGTTACGCCGGACGGCATCAGCAGCGTAGTGTCCAGCGTATGGATACCCGCTTTCAGCAATACGACGCGTT
>CBINIO010000287.1:0-5915 GCA_966250725.1 uncultured Chitinophaga sp. | reverse complement strand
GGCAGGAATTCCATTCTCGAACGAGTTGCGTGAATCTTTCAGCACGTCTTCCGATACGTTGCCGAGGTTGAAGTACAGCGAACCGCCGGAGCTGTTCGGGTTGTTGAAGAAAGGATCGGGTATCCAGAATTCGATGAACTCGATGTTCGCCGTTTCAAAGTCGCTGTTGTCGATGGCGCGCATGATGCCGCCCCAGCGCGAAGCGGGGTTGCGCAGGCGGCCTTGCGGCGTAAGCCCGGCGGAAGTGCTTTCGAAGTTATACGGGCCCTTTTCTTCAGGGTAGTAGGCAAGGTCGAGCGTGCTCAGCTGGCTCTGGCCGAAGTCGGTGGAGCGGTTGGGAAACACGTCGCGCTGGTAGATCAGCCTGGTGCGCGGGTCGGTCTGCGAAGCCTCGGTTACGCCCGGCGGCAGGTTGGGCGATTTGGGTATCTGCAGCGTCGGCTCGATGATGTACCAGGCCAGCAGCGCCCTGTTCTTGCCGTAGGCCAGCGTATCGTTGTAGGCGGCTTCGGGGAAAAGGATATTGCCGCTGGCGTCCGTCGCGTCGCGCGGGGTGGAGGCCAGGCTCCAGGCGGTGGCCGGGAATTTCAGATCGTAGCCGTTGCGGGCGCCTTCAAAGTCGTCGATCATTACCTGTCCCTGCTTGCTGCCGGGCTCGTTCACCAGCTTGCTGTGACCGGGGAACAGCCGCGCCACCTCTCCGGTGAAATTGACCGTGGCGGGCTGCTGCGTCTGGTAATTGGGCAGCTTGTCCAAAAACCGCGTCAGGCCGCGCCATTCGGAGATATAGTTCGCGTCGAACCCTACCACCGTGTTTTTGATCGGGTCGTCGCCGTAATTCACTTTCTGGTAATAGGGCCGTTCGCTCATTCTTACGATGGTGCCGCCGAGGTTCAGCTTGTCGTTCACATAATAATCGAAGCGCGTGCCCATGTAGTTGCGCACCTGCTGGCCGAACAGCGCGTTATTCTCGAACTGTACGTTGATGGGCACGCCGGAGCTGAGCACGCCGCCGTTGATGATCTTGATACGGCCGAGGTTGTAATCGATGATAAAGTCCACGTCCTCCCGAAGCTGCTGCCCGCCCGCGGTAACGGTCACCGATCCTCTCGGGATGTTCAGCGCGTTGAGCGATATTTCGGAAGAGTTGGCGGATTTATAGGAGCCGCGCAGCAGGTAACGGTTGAGGTTGGGGAACTGCTGGGCGATCACTTTGATGGAATCGTACAGGGTGGTGTACATGTACTGTTTCTCCAGCGCCACGTTGCCGCCGAACACGGGGCGCAGCGCCTCGCCGAAAGGCTCCAGCACGGGGAACATGATCTTGCCGTTCTGCGGGAATATCGTATAGCCTTCCACGTAGTCGAACACGCCGTCCGGCTGCGGATCGTTCTGGTTATTGAGCCGGTCCAGGTTCAGCAGGGTGATGATGGGCGCGCCGGCATACTGGCCCTGCGCATCGGGCAGGTACCGTTTTTCGCTGGGGGCGCGGGTGTCGGTGCCGGGGTCTTTATACAGCACGTCCAGCTTGAAGTCCGCGCGGTTGATCTGGAACGCGTCGGTGGAGTAAATGTTTTTCATCATCAGGTCCCAGATGGGCAAAGCCGGCCTGGCGGAGGTGGCTTTCAGCATTTTCAGGAACAGGATGCGCTGGTTGGCCGAGTTGTTCTGATCGGGCGGCACGTCCTGCGAGAACTCGCCCACTTTGAACACCTTGCCGTTGTAGGTGTATTCGTAGGCCACGGCCAGCACTTCGTCCGGCTGCAGCTGCTGCACCAGCGAAATAAAGCCGATCTGGCGGTTGAGGATGTAGTCGGTGGAATCCAGCTTCCGCGCGAAGGTCTTTTCAAAGTCCTGCACCGGCTGAAGCCCCAGGGCCAGCAGGCGGCTGACCACGGTGCCGGTATTGCGGGCGCCGGGATCGCTGACGAGGTTCTGGTAAAGGTCGTTGGAGCCGTTGTTTGTCAGGCGGCTGCTGGTAAGGCTCGTGATAGCGGTATTGTAAGGCCGGTTCTCGCCGAGGTCCATGAGGGCCACGATGTCCCTGGTTTCGGTGGTGGCGCCGGATTTATTGGTCACCCACACCTCGATGCGGGTAATGTTGGCCTGCGTGCGGATCACCGGCAGGGTGGCCATGGCGTAGTTGAAGGTGTCGCGGAAATACTGGCCGAGCAGGAAGTGGCGGTTGTCCTCGTACTCGTCCGCCCTGCGCACAAAGTCCGTCACGCTGTTGCCGCCGCGCAGCACCATGTTCTGTTTCTGCGACTTCTGGTTGCTGAGCACGCTGGTCATGGTAAGCCGGCCGAACTGCAATTGCGTTTTGATGCCGAACAGGCTTTGCACGCCGGGAATGAGCGAGCTGCTCAAAGGAAAGCTCACGTTGCCCGCTTCTATTTTTTTGATGATCTCGTCCTGGTAGCCGGTGTATTCCAGCTTTACCTGGTTCTCGAAGTCGAAGGTGGATTGTGTATTGTAGTTGGTGATGAGCTTGAGCTTGTCGCCGATCTTGCCCGTCACGTTCATGTTGATGTCGATATCGAAGTCGAAGCCGCCGTTTTTGCGGGCCCTTTCCACGAGCACGGGATTTTTGACGTTCTGCCCCTGATAACCAAAAGTAAGCCCGAGGCTCCCCTGCGGCTTGATGTCCACTTTGGTGCCGCCAAACACGCGGTCGAAGAGCTTGTCGCCAAAATACAGCTCCGGCGCCCCGGCGCGCTGGTTGAGGCTGCCGATGGTGCCGGCGCGTTTCTGCCAGTACGCTTTTTCGCTTTGCTCCGCCTGCAGGCGGTAAAAGTCGCCAAAGCTCATGACGGTGGGCTGGCGGTAGAACCTGTTCCCTATTTTTTCGGAAATGATATATTGTTTGGTGACGGGGTCGTATTCGATATTTTTTTTGATGCTGGCGGGGTCTTTAAGATCAATGGCATTGCGCACGGGGTCCGTTACGGAAGTGCCCCTCCTGTCACGGATGGGATACTTCAGTGTATCCGGCTTAGCAGTCGTATCTGGAACGTTTGAAACGCTGGTTATATCAGTTTCCCCCTTCTCCGCGAATCCGCTTATATTTCTATAGGTATATCCCGAACTTTTTGTGTTTCTGGCGGCCGAATCAACAATGATAAAAGATACAACACCTATTACTGCAAGTGCACCATAGTATTTCTTTCTTGCCAAGCGATCTTAGGTTTTATAGAGGTCAAGGACTTAAATTTATAAATTTTTAAGGGATTTTTTGATAAGTGCCTCCAATTCATTTAATTGTGGCTCGGCTTTCAGCACCCTTTGTATCGCCTGTTCTGCCACATTCCGGGCTATGCCCAGGGTTACCAAAGCATTTAACGCATCATCCTGTATAGTATTGTGGGTATTAACCGATAAATGTACTACATCTTCCCGGTGTTTCTTCATTTTGTCTTTCAGCTCCAGTATAATGCGTTTGGCGGTTTTCGCGCCGATCCCTTTCACCCCTTCCAGCATTTTTTCATTTTCCATCACGATGGCCCGCTGCACGTCTTCCGGCTGCAGGGAGCTGAGCATCATCCTGGCGGTGCTGGCCCCTACCCCTGAAACGCTGATCAGTTGCAGGAATACGGTCCTTTCCGCATCGCTGAAAAAGCCGAACATGGTGTGCGCGTCTTCCTTGATATGTACGTAAGTGAGCAGCTTGCAGTTGTCCATTCCCTGGATCTGGCTCCAGGTGTGGAGGCTGATGTGCACCTCGTACCCCACCCCGTTTACGTCGAGGTGCACGAGGGTGGGCGTTTTCAGGGCTAATTTGCCGTTCAGGTATGCTATCATATTGGGAATTATCTGCCGGCGAAATTAACTTATAAATATAATTATTCGTTTAAGTCGTATTTTTACGCCCATTTTAATAACTTATCCGAACAATATGAGCAAAATTACGGCCGCTATTACGGCGGTGGGTGGGTATGTTCCCGATTATGTACTGACCAACCAGGAATTGGAGAAACTCGTTGAGACGACAGACGAATGGATCACAACGAGGACGGGCATTAAGGAGCGAAGGATATTGAAGGGGGAAGGGAAAGGCACGTCCGAGCTGTGTGTGCCGGTAGCCCTCGAGATCTGTAAAAAAAGAGGGATATCGCCGGAAGAGATCGACCTGCTGATCGTGGCGACCGTTACGCCCGATATGGTTTTCCCCGCCACCGCCAACGTTGTTACGGATAAGATCGGCGCCAAGAACGCTTTCGGGTTCGATATCAGCGCCGCCTGCTCGGGTTTTCTCTACGCGCTCGAAACCGGCGCCCGCTTCATCGAAAGCGGCCGTTATACAAAAGTAATGATCATCGGGGCCGATAAAATGAGCTCCATCATCGATTATACCGACCGCGCCACCTGCATCATCTTTGGCGACGGCGCCGGCGGCGTGCTGCTGGAGCCCAACACCGAAGGGCTGGGTCTGATCGACGCCATCCTGAAAAGCGACGGCCATGGCCGCGAATTCCTGAACATGAAGGCCGGCGGCTCCGCGAAACCCGCCAGCGCTGAAACCGTGGCCGCCCGCGAGCACTTCGTATACCAGGAAGGCAAAACCGTGTTCAAATACGCCGTTGCCAACATGGCGGACGCCGCGCGCAGCATCATGGAACGCAACCATCTCACCGCCGACGATATCGCCTGGCTGGTGCCGCACCAGGCCAACCTGCGCATTATCAGCGCCACGGCGGATTACATGGGCGTGTCTACCGACAAGGTGATGGTGAACATCCAGCGTTACGGCAACACTACGGCGGGTACGATCCCCTTGTGCCTCTGGGATTGGGAAAAACAGCTGAAAAAAGGCGACAACCTCGTGCTGGCGGCCTTTGGCGGCGGGTTTACCTGGGGAGCATGTTATGTGAAATGGGCGTACGACGGGGCGGCTAAGTAAGTTTTATCGATCTTTTTTATAGGAAGTGCGGGCCTGGCGGTTCGCACTTTTTTTTTTGGAAGGCGCTATATCTCAAAAACAAACCCATGCTGCGTCAGCGCGTCATACTTCGTCCGGTCGAAACGATAAAGATGCGCGCCTTTTTTTGACGAGGTTTTGTCTTTTTCGTCCAGCTTCTCCATGATGTCCATCGCCAGTATCTTTTTCCGGAAGTTGCGTTTGTCCAGCGCCCGCTGGTAGATCTCTTCGTAGAGGTTGCGCAGCTGCGGCAGCGTGAATTTTTCCGGCAGCAGCTCGAACCCGATGGGGTGGAAACGCGCCTTGTCGCGCAAACGCGCGAGCGCGTCGTTCAGCATTTTATTGTGGTCGAATATCAGCCCGGGTATCTGGTGAAGACTGAGCCAGTGCGCCCCGTGCGCGTTTGCCAGCAGGCGGTCGTGCTCGCTGATGCGGATGAGCGCGTAATACGCGATGGAGATCACGCGCGCGCCCGTATCCCTGTGCGTATCGCCATAGCTTTGCAGCTGGTCCATGTAAATGTCCTGGATGCCGGTGGTTTGCCGCAGCACCCTGATGGCCGCATTGTCCGTGCTTTCGCCGTCCTGCACAAAGCCCCCCACGAGCGACCATGCGCCTTCCATCGGGTCTACTTTCCGCTTGATAATGAGGAGCTTCAGCTTGCCGTCTTCGAAGCCGAAGATGATACAATCCACTGCTACCAGGTGCCGGGGAACGTTCGCGTAAAAAGATGCAGGACTCATCATAACCGTAAAATACAGGTATTTATTTTTTTGAGAGCGTGTATTCGATAAAATCTGTGGAAGGTATCTTCGAAACGCCCAGCTGGCGCAGCATCGTGACCAGCTGTCCACGGTGGTAGGTGGCGTGGTTGAACATGGTGAGCAGCGTATTTTCCACGGTGGATTTGCAGATGCCCCTCGCCGGGTGGTTGTATTCTATCGTGTGCGCCAGCCGGGCGTCGGAAGCCGTTGCGATAAAATCTTTCAGCTGTTCGTTC
>CBINIO010000286.1:0-5952 GCA_966250725.1 uncultured Chitinophaga sp. | reverse complement strand
TGAATCAATGGTTTTCAGGTGATCGGCTATCTGTTGGTTAAGCTGTTTAATATCGCCTTCCAGTTTGCTTACTTTTTGGGCAAGCGAAGCGCTGTCGTTTCTGGCGCTTTGTAATGCCGACTGGGAAGCTTTAAATTTTTTTATGGACACGAAGAATGTTTGCATTAAGCTTTAGTGTCAGCAGTGAGCATCCTTGATATCGATAAGATTTTCTTTACGCTGCTTGGCTACCATATGAGCTACGTGGAATTCTTTGGCAATCCCGGTGGACAGCGTATTTATAACCTGTCTTCATTTGAAAAAAGCGATTTTATCGATCTCGTGCTTGACGGTTGCCGGCAGGGACTGTATTTCGAAGAGATCGCGGCATTGCTGACGGATGACGAGATATCCTTCGGGGAAGCTGCGGAGTTTGTACAGGAGCTCATCGCTTCGCGTATCCTGATATGCGAGCTGGAACCGGCAGTGGTGGGAGAGGAGTACGACCGCCAATTCGTGCGTGTGCTGCGCAGTGTGCTGGAAAGGCACCGGGGCACGGACGATGCCGGCCTCGATCAGCTCAAGACGATCTGCAGCATCCTGGTGGATTGCATGATGGAATTTGACAGGCTGTATGAGGGAAAGCATTATGCCGCCGACGTATACGGGCGCGCCAACGAAAAGCTGAGATTGCTGCAGGCGGAAAGCAACAGGGAACACCTGCTGCAGGTGGACGCGCGTTCCAATTGCCGGCAACCCGCAGTGATCAGCGAGGCGCTGGCGGAAGAAATAGTGGAGGGCATTCATGCGCTGACACGGTTCGGGAAACATTTCCGGAGTTCCCGGCTGGCCGGTTTCAGCAGCGCCTTTGAAAAGAAATATGAAGGCAGGATGGTGCCGCTCACCGAAGTACTGGATCCCGAGACGGGGATCGGGTATAGCAGCCTCGATGCGGGAATGCTCGATTATTCCGACCTGGTGGACGATGTGCCCGTGCCGCACCGCTCCGGGACCGGCGTTGCCTCCATCAGCTGGGACATGGAGGTGCACACGTTCTTCTTCAACAAGATACTGGCCGCATACAAGGCTGATGCCAGCTCCATCGTGCTGGACAATACAGACATCGGGCAGTTTGCTCCCAACACCGCATTACCCGCCACGGTGAACGCATTTGTGAATGTGGCTTTCCGGGAGGACGGCCGTCCGCTGATCCGTTACCAGCAGATCGGCGGCAGCAGCGCCACTACCATTATGGGGCGTTTTTCATTCCTCGATGAATCCATCGGCGCGTTCGCACGTGAGGTGGCCGGGTACGAATCCGCTTTTTATGCGCATGCCGTAGTAGCCGAGATCAATCACCTGTCCGACGCAAAAGCCGGCAATATCTCTGTGCGCGACAATACCAGGCCCTATGAAATCCCGTACATCACTAAATCCAATAGCACTGCGGAGGGGCTTATCCCCGTCAGCGACCTCTACCTGTTTTCCCGCGGCGGCAGGGTGACGCTTTATTCCCGGAAACTCGGGAGGCCCGTGATACCCCGGCTGTCCAACGCGCATAATTATAACATGAACACGCTGCCGGTCTATAAATTCCTTTCCGAGTACCAGGGCGAAGCCGAAAACGGCGGGTACAACCTTCACCTTGACCTGGGCCGGCTGAATGAATTTTTTGAGTTTATTCCCCGCATCATATACGGAAATATCATTTTTTCTCCTGCCCAGTGGAGTTTTCGGACGGATGAGATCCGGCAGCTGATGAAAGGGCGGGAAGATGAAGAAAGTATCCCGGCGATCAGCCAATGGCTGTCAGGTAAAAAAGTCCCGCGCCGCTTTTTTGTAGTGGAACGGGGAGACAACGAAATGCTTTTTGACATGGACAGCGGGCTTTCCATGCAGCTTTTTCTGAGGATGGCCGGCAGCATCGAAAAAATGCAGCTGCGCGAATGTTTTGCCGGGGAAGGCGAAAGCCTGGTAAGGAATAACGAAGGAAGCTATTACCACGAACTGATATTGCCCCTGAAGAACATCCAGCGGCAACCGCAGCCAGTGGTGGCAAGACCAGCTGCCCCTGCGGCAGATCAGTCCGTCAGGCGCGTTTTTATGCCGGGCAGCGAATGGCTTTACCTTAAGATTTACACCGGCATTGACACCGGCGACAAGATCATACAGCAGGTACTGCCCGTATTGGCCGCGGAATGGGCGGACGATCCGGAAGTGCGGCGATGGTTCTTTATCCGGTATACCGACCCTGATTTTCATATCCGGCTTCGTATCAGATGCACCGGGGGAATTGACAGGGTGCTTGCCGGAATCCGCGAAAAGCTGGAGCATTTTACTACCAGCGGGCTTATTACGAAAATTGTTATCGATACCTACGAACGGGAGCTGGAAAGATACGGCGCTGCCGCCATCGAAACCGCGGAAGCTATTTTCGAGGCGGACAGCTTGCTGGTGACGGATATGCTTCAATCCGCGGAACAACGCGCGGAACGCTGGAAATGCGGCATGAAAGCAATGGATGTTTACATGGACGTGTTTGAAATGGACCTTGAACAGAAATACGGTTTTGCAAAAAAAGTACGCGATGCCTTTGCAGAAGAGTTCAATGCCAACAAGATCCAGAAGCGCAAGATCATCAATAAATACAGGGCCGGCAAAGCGGCCATCGATCAGTATTTTGAAACAGGCGCCGAAGATATCGGGCAGGCGCTGCAAAAGTTTCGCGGGCGGCTGGGCCCGCTTTACCGTGAAGCATATGCGGAAAACGATCAGAAGGACTATTTCCTCCAAAGTTTTATCCATATGCATATCGACCGGCTGGTACGCTCCAAGAACCGGATGACCGAATACATCCTGTACAGCTACCTCGAACAGCATTACCGGTATGAGATCGGGAAAAGAAAACACCTGAATTATGCGGACTAACAAACAGGCTTTTTTTTACCAGAGCAATTCCATGGAATGCGGCATTGCTTGTCTCAAAATGATAGCCAGCTATTATGGTAAAAAACTGAGCAATCAAACCATCCGGGGCTATACTGACTTCGAACGAAGCGGCACCTCCATGTTCGGGCTGGTGAGGGCGGCAAAGGCCATGGGATTTGGCACGGAAGCTTACAGCGTAACCATAGACGAACTGCAGGCGCTTGAAAGCGATTATCCATGCATCGTTTTCTGGAACCGGTATCATTTCGTGGTACTATACGGCATCCGGCAAAACAGGTTCGTTGTGGCGGATCCGGCCAAAGGGGTATTCAGAATGAGCGTGGAAGAATTTGGCGAATATGCCCTGAATATGGACGAACATGGCGTGGAGCGGGCCAGCGTACTGTTCTTTACGCCCGGGGAAGCGTTCGAACGTTTAAAGGACGACGAACTGGTATCCGGCAGGGAGCGGCTGTCTTTTTTTATGCGCAATATGAGCCGGTACAGGGTGTATTTTTTGGTTATATCGATCGTGCTGCTGATCTCGCTGAGCCTCCAGTTTGCCATCCCGTTCTTTACCCGCTCGATTGTAGATCTTGGTATTGCGTCGGGCGACCTGAAATTCGTGGCGCTCCTGGCCGTAGGGCAGGCCTGCATCCTGCTGAGCAAAACGGCTTTCGATATCGTTCGCAGCTGGATTTCGCTGCACCTGAGCGTACGGTTCAATTATAACCTCATCTCCACTTTTCTTGGAAAATTATTCAAGCTGCCGCTCGTGTTTTTCGAAACCAGGAAAATGGGGGATCTCATGCAGCGTATCAGCGATCATAACCGGATCGAATCTTTTATTACCCGCGTAACGGTCGGCAGCTTTTTTTCGGTGTTGTCCATTATCGTTTATTCGATCATTCTTTGTTATTATAATTACTATTATCTTTTGTTGTTCTGGATAAGCAGCCTGGTTTATCTCGGATGGGTGGGTTTTTTCCTGAAAGCCCGGCAAAACCTCGACTGGAAAAGGTTCGAGATATCGTCCCGGAACCAGTCGATACTGATCCAGATGTTTACCGGCATCCACGATTTACGGATCAACAACGCGGAAAAATACCATTTCGAGAAATGGGAGAAGAATCAGCGCGAAATGATCCGGAACAGTTTTAACACCACGCGGTTAAGCCAGTCGCAGCAAACAGGCGCCAGGGTAATATTCGAGATCATGCAGATACTGGTTACGCTGCTGTCAGCCAAGCTGGTCATTGGCAACAATATTTCCTTCGGCACCATGCTGGCCATCCAGTTCGTGCTGGGACAGCTTACGGCGCCCATGGAGCAGCTCGTGTCCGCGGTGATAGCCGGGCAGGACGCCAAGATCAGCCTCGACCGGCTGATGGACCTCTGGAATGTAAAAGAGGAGGCATACCTGAAAACCACCCAATTGCGGCCATTATTGCATAATGCGGACACAGCCGTTGTTTTCAGGGGGGTGTCTTTCAAATATACGGGGCAGGAAGCAGAGTTTGCGCTGAACGACGTGAACCTTGAGATACCGAAAGGAAAGATCACGGCGCTGGTAGGTTTGAGCGGAAGCGGCAAAACCACCCTGCTGAAACTGCTGCTGGGGTATTATCATAATTACGAAGGAACGCTGGTAGTGGAAGGGCAGGAATTGCGCGAGCTGGACCTCCGCGCGTTTCGAAGCCGGTGTGGCGTGGTATTGCAGGATAGTTACATTTTTAATGACACGATCCTCCAGAATATCACGCTGGGCGCACCGGTGGATATGGAACGTTTCCAGGAAGCGCTGCGCGTGGCCAATATTCATCATTATGTCAACAGCCTGCCTATGAAGTTCAATACCTGGATCGGGAATGAAGGGAAGGGGCTGAGCCAGGGGCAGAAACAGCGTCTCCTGATAGCCCGGGCCACCTATAAGATGCCCGATTTTCTTTTCCTTGACGAAACCACCAATTCGCTGGATACCCGTAATGAGTCGGAAATACTTAACAACCTGCGCGAATTTGCCGCCGGCCGCACCGTCATCATGATCGCGCACCGCCTCAGCACCGTTCGTTTTGCCGACAAAATCGTGGTGCTGGAAAAGGGCCGGATACATGAAGAAGGCACGCACAGCGAACTGTTGCTCCGGCAGAGCGCATATTACCGTTTGGTACAGGCGCAGATCATTGAAAGTTAAAAAGAATCTTTATGACGGACTTCAATAATACGCCCCGGAGGCTTTTTCTGACCGCCATGCTCATGTCGCTGATTTTTATCATGGTGCTGCTGGGCGCGATGTTTTATTACCCGGAATTGCCGGATTCGCGTAAGGTGACCGTTACACTGCTTTCAGACAATGCGCAGCATGCACCTTACCGTGTTCGCGTGGAAAGCACCGGTTTGCAGCTGGAGAAAAAAAAGTACAAATTGAAGTGCCAGGTGGATGGGAACGGCCTCTTTTTCGATCTGGAGGTTGCCTCCGCCGTGACGGCGGCAGGAAGCTATACAGGGTTGTTGCACGCAGGGGAGGCCACTGGCATCTGGAGTACGGGAAGGGTTTTGCAGGCGGATATTTTCCTGGCAAAAAGGTCCCGGCGGTCCCTGCTGAGCTTATTAATAAATTGAACTGTGACCCGAAAACGAACACGCTATGGAAGAGAGATATCCATTAAAAAAAACGGGCGAGAACTTTTACCATATGGCCTCTGATCAGGGTAATTATTACCATGTCCACTTTAAGCCGGTGAGCCAGAATGACGTGGTAAAGCTATATACGGATCTGCCTGACGCAATGGTGTATGAGATGTATTTTGACGAGGTAAGGAGAAGCCCGGGCAGTAGCCTCGACAAAAAGATCGGCGCCACGATCTACCGATTGATCGAGGATTTTCTGGCTGAAAATGTACGGGGCGTCGTGTTTTATATTACCAGCCGTAACGACGGCCGCAATCATGAATTATTTCGCGTGTACAAGCTTTGGCATCGGGCATATCACCGCAACACGGACGAAACACGGATCGTAAAGATCGACCGCGTAATACGGCAGGG
>CBINIO010000285.1:0-5956 GCA_966250725.1 uncultured Chitinophaga sp. | reverse complement strand
AGGGTCCAGCGTTTATCGTCGTCGGTAAAAAGGGCGCTCAGCTCGGGGGAAGCGCAAACGTCCATCCCCAGCCCAAAGGGGCGCAGGAAATGGCGCGCCACGATGGTTTCCTTGTTGAGCTGTGCGTCGGGTATATCGGTCCAGCCCAGCGGCTTTTCAGGCACATTCGGGAAAGGCCCGGGGAAAAGGATCTTATAATCGTTCATGTTCGCCAGCTCGCTTTGCAGCGAGAGCGCCAGGTCCGCGTTTTTGCGGGCGTTCGCATAATCGCCCATAAAGAGGTAAGTTCTGGCAAGCAATGCATAACCGCCGGCTTTGCTGGCCCTGAACTTCGTGAGCTTATGTTTTACCGGCAGGTCTGCGATGGCCGCATTGGCGTCGCTCAGCACCTGGTCGTACACTTCCTGCACGGTGTTCCTTACAAACTTCGCGTTGATGTCGGCGATCAGGGCGATGGGAATGCCGGGTTCGCTGGCGGCGGTGGCCGGATCGTAATGATGCGCATATATGTTCACCATCAGCAAATGCTCCATGGCCCGGCCAAGATACGCTTCCGCACGCACGCTTTTCCGGTTGGCGTCCGTCCCTTCCGTAGCCTCCATGATATTGTTGATGATCGTATTGCAATAAAAGATCCTTTTGTAACCTTCGCTCCACATAAAATCGTTGGCCCCCTGGTCGTAAGGCGAAGTATTAAAGGTATAGATCAGCCTGCCATACGGCTGCTGCTTCGTATACAGGTTGCCCGGCTGGCCTTCCGGCAGGAAAGCGTCGTCGGACATAAGGTCCCAGTACTGGTCCCCGAAATTGACCATCGTACCGGAATTGAGCATGTTTTCAAAATCGCTCACCGTTACCGGGATGAACTTGTCTTTCGGTTTAATGTCCAGGAACTTGTCGCAGCCGGACAATGTTATAATAGCGATGATATATAGATGTAATCTCTTCATGATTCCTCGTTTTAGAATGTGATGTCGATACCTGCCATGTAAACAGGCATCACAGGCAGTGTTCTGTTAGCATAGGTGCTTGCGAGCGTGTACGCCTCCGGATCAATGCCCACATCGTTCCTGTACCAGCTGAACGGATTTTGTACCTGCAGCGTCAGCCTGGCAGACGACAGCTTTTTGATGCGCGGCATCATCGGTGCAAAGTCGTAAGACAACGCGATGTCCCTTACTTTGACATAGTCCGCCTTCAGCACGTTCTTATCGTTGGCGAACCAGATGAGGTTGTAATACTCCCGTCCGGCGCCCGACAGGTCCGGCGCGGGCAACATTCCCGGCACATTTTCGTCTCCGGGCTTACGCCAGAAGTTCATCATCCTGGCGTCCACGTTCATTTTGCCAAAACCGTTCGCCACAGGCCTGATCACATCCCTCATCACATGCCCGCCGTTGGCGATGATCATTACGCTGAGCGAAAATTGTTTGTACGTAAAACGGTTGGTGAAGCCCATGGTATATTTCGGGCGAAGGGTGCCGCTGTATGCGAGACCGTTGACGTCGGTCATGTTCGCCACGATGGTGCCGGTCTGATCGTAGTTTGTCACCACTTTACCTTCGGCGTCATATAACATCACGGAGCCGTTCGTGGGGTCGAGCCCGGCGTATTTGAAGCTGAACAGCGCATCCATCGGGTAACCTACACGGTTTACGCCATAACCCTGCGTGAGCATGTCGTATTTCATATCGCGGAGATTGATGTCCGTCATCCTGTTTTTGTTGAAGCTCAGCGCCAGCGTGCTGTTCCAGGAGAAATGTTTCCTGTCGATGTTCAGGGTGTTCAGCGCCATCTCGAAACCTTTGTTCTTCATGCTGCCGTAGTTGATCAGGGCGTAAGGAAAAGCATTGGTAGGATCGGTCAGCTTCTCACCCAGCAGGTCGGTGGATTTGCGGAGGTAATAGTCCAGCGATCCGGACACGCGGTTATCCAGCACGGCAAAATCGATCCCGATATTGGTGGTGGCCGTTTTCTCCCATCGCAGGGATTTGTTGGGCGGGAAGAGAATATCGGTGGCGGTGGCCCTTGCTTCGTTATTGAAAGTTGAACGCGCCTGCAGGAAAGGGCCGACCGTTCTTGCCACGTTGCCGCCCAGCCCGTACGTAGTGCGAACGCTCAGGCTGTTCAGCCAGCGGATGTCTTTCATGAAGTTTTCCTCCGTCAGCCTCCAGCTCGCGCCCACCGACCACAGCGGCAGGTAACGGTAGCGCGGGTCCGTACCAAAGAGATTGGAGTTATCGATACGGGCGCTGCCGGTCAGGTTGTACTTTCCGTTGAAGGTGTACCCGGCGTTGGCATAGGCCGAAATGTAACGCTCCTCCACGTATCTGAAATTGGTGTTGTTGTTGAAGCTCCAGAAGAAAGTGCTGCTCAGCGATTCCGTTCCCTTGAGGCTGCCGAGCGCGGACTCGTTCACGGGCTGGAACTGGAGATTGTTGTCGTTGTAGCCCAATTTGGACAGATAGGTAGCAGCTTGCGAGATGGCGCGGCGCTCCACCCCGGCGAGGGCCGTCAGCCGATGCCTGGGCGCTATCTGCCGGTCGAAGTTAAGCTGCGCGCGGGCGGTATACGATTTGGAATTGCCCCTCGTTTCATATACCTGTCCGCCCTCGGGAATATTGTATATTATTTCGCCGAGCGTGTCGATCTGCGCCGCATCGTTGATCAGATTTTTAGCATAGTAGGAATCCGGTTTGTAATACGATTTATTATAGCTGGTACCGCGCTCCGTCTGGTATTTGAGATCGAGCGTAAGCCCGGGGATTATTTTAACCGTAAAGCCTCCCTGCAGCCGGAAGTAATTCGACCAGTACGACAGCTCGGACTTGTCCATTTCATCCAGCAGGTAAAAGGTTTCGTCCTTCAGTCCCAGGGCTTTCAGCCGTTCGATCTCATAAGGGGATTTCAGCATGGTGAACGGAGCGGGGCTGCCGTCGGGGTACTGCATTATCTCGTACGGCATGTTCCGGTAAAAGTCTTCCGGGCCGTTACGGAGATATTTTCCGTTGCGGATGTTGGTGGTGGCGCCTATTTCGGCATCCAGCCATTTGAATACCTTTACATTGTCCCTCAGGCCCACATTGACGTCTTCGCTGCGGGTGCGCAAGCCGTAGCCGCTGTTGCCGGTATAGTTCATAAAAACGTTGTACCGGTGAATTTCGTTGCCGCCGCTGGCGGAAAAGCTGTGGCGCTGTTTTACGCGGTTGCGCATGTACAGGTCTTCCAGCTGGCTTTGCCCGTCGTAGCCGCGCAAACGGTTCAGGATATCGTCCAGCTCCGTCTCGCTGATCAGGCCCTGTTCGTGGTTATACAGCGCTTCCAGCGCTTTGCTCGACCCCTCGCGGCGGATGCCGTCGTTGAAGGAAGGATGCCATTTATTAAAAAGCTCCTGCTGCATATCCACCATCTGCCGGGAGTTGAGCAGGTTCAGATAACCGGCGTCGGGCTTGCCCGTTACAAATACCGTGCTGCTGAAGTTCACGGTCAGCTTCCGGCCGCTGCCATGGCGGGTGGTAATGGAAATTACGCCATTTGCCGCCCTGGTACCGTAAATGGAGGCCGCGGCCGCATCTTTCATCACCGTTACGTTCACCACATCGGCGGGATTGATATAGCCAAGGTCTCCTTCATAAGGGAAACCGTCCACAACGTACAAGGGGTTCTGGTTGCCGTAAAGCGTAGAAAGCCCGCGGATATTGACGGCGCCGTTCTGCATAAAAAGCCCCGGCACCGTGCCTTCCAGCCGGTCCATGATATTCGTTTCCATCCTGGCGCCGAGCGCCTCTTCCGTGATCACGCTGAAAGAGCCGGTGGCCCGCTCCTTTGGAATGGATTGATAGCCGGTATTGGCGGTAACATTCAGCTCGGCAAGGGTGGAAGGGATCGCGGACAATACAATAGTGCCGGTGTTGCCCGATTCCAGCATGGCGGCCGTAACGGCGATCTCTTTTGTTTTATACCCGATGAAGCTGATACGGAGTATATTTCCCGCCACAACGGGCAGCGTAAAGGTCCCTTCCATATCGGTAACGGCCGGCCGGCCGCCGCCCATCACCTGCACGGTAGCGCCAATGAGCGGAACACCCGTACTGTCCGTCACCCGCCCCTTCACCGGCGATTCCGGCGCTTCCGCGGTTTCGCCATCGGGCGTACGCGCAGGTTTGCTGAACAGCAGGATCGTCTTGTCCGCGATTTTATAATTGAACGGCTGGTCTCTCATCACCAGGTCGAGAAAACCGGACAGCGGCATATTCTTAACGGATACCGAAACCGGCCCCGCTTTTTGCAGCAGGTCGGATTTGCCCCATACCACAAACCCGGTTTGTTTTTTGATGGCGGCAAAGAGCTTTTTCATCGGCACATCTTTCCCGGAGAAAGTGATGGCCTGCGAAAATGAACTGGCAGAAACATGTAGACAAATGGCAAGAAGGAGAAAACTGGTCAATCTCATACACCGGAGCATTTTGGTTGGGAGCCGGCACGGCAAGTCCCAACGGCTCCAATAAGCAGTTTTTTGCATAGATTTGCAACGTTTGGTTGTTAAAAATGGAGGTCTCGAAACCCGTTTTTTTGATCAACCGGCAATTATCGCCGGAAGTGTTAGCGCACTTCCGGTTTTTTGTTGCCGGTTGATCTGTTGGCCTGGTTGATTTATGATCTCACGTATAATGTTTTCCCGTTTTAAGGCATCACTACCAGCCTGCCGCCTTCTTCCAGCCGGAAATGCACGTCCGACCTCTCCAGCCCGGTCAATACGTCGGAGAGCTTCAGCGTTCTGCTCATCTCCCCGAAAAACTGCACGTCCGGCACATTGCCTTCATACACTACGTCCAGGTCGTACCAGCGTTCCAGCTGCCGCATCATTTCCCGCAGGCCCACCCCTTCAAAATTGAACAGGCCGTTCTTCCATGCCAGCGCCTTCTCCACGTTCGCGCCGCGCGTCACTTCCATGCCCGCGCCGTCTGCCTGCAGCTGCTCGCCGGGCTTCAACACCACGCTGCCGGCCGTTTTGCCGGGGAGCGATATCCTGACCGCGCCGTTCACCAGCGTGGTGTAGCTATGTTTTTCATTCGTGTATGCGTTTACGTTAAACGCCGTGCCCAGCACTTCCACGTCTATTTTCCCCGGCACTTTTACCCTGAAGGGCTGCTCCGCATTTTTCGCCACTTCAAAATAGGCTTCCCCCGAAAACTCCACCACCCTGTCTTTCCCGTTAAAAGCCACGGGAAAGCGCAGCGAGCTGGCCGCGTTGAGCCATACTTTCGTGCCGTCCGGCAGCACTATCCTGAACTGCCGCCCTTTGGGGGTAGCGAGGGTATTGTATTTCGTTTCGCCGGTGCCGGCGGCTTCGGGCGTGTATTGCAGCCCGTTATTCTTCAGCGCCACGGCGGTGCCGTTCTGATGCGTGATAACGCCGTTGTCCGCGCTGTCCAGCACCACCTGCGAACCATCGGCCAATGTAAGAACGGCGCCGTTTTTCCCGGGCTCCGCGTCCGGCGGCTGATGGGTGGCGATCACGGGCGGCTGCGGCTGACGCTGATGGTTCATATACCAGACGCCCGCGCCAACCAGCAGGACCACCGCGGCGGCCCAGCCCCAGCGGTGCAGGAAATGCACGCGCTGCGCCGGTTTTGCGACCGGGTCGCCGGAAAGCTTGTCCGACCGCAGTATCTGGTCCGCCACCTGCATCCAGTGCGCCTGGTCGTAGGCGGGCTGCGGCTGTCGCCCATGTTCTTCCAGCCAGCTTTCCACCTCGTCGATGGAAATACCGGCGTCGCCCCGGTCGATCAGCGCGGTCAGCTCGTTCAGCTCTTCCGCGGTGGCGGTATGCGCCGCCAGGCGCTCCAGTAAATATGTCAGTCGGGCTTTTTGTTCCATGCAGGACGGTAATACAGGTAAATGAAGACTTTTGATGCCCCCCTATCTATACCAGACAATCGGGCGGGCGGATGGT
>CBINIO010000284.1:0-5990 GCA_966250725.1 uncultured Chitinophaga sp. | reverse complement strand
GTCCAGCAAACCCGCCAGCTGCGTGCCTTTCTCGAATTTTACGAACTGCCCCACTTTGCCGAGATCGAGCTTGCCTTTGGCGGCCGCGTCGATGTACAGGTCGGAAACGGGCGTTTTTATCATGAGCCGCATGTCCACCGGGCTGTCGTCCATTTCAAGATGCGCCTGCTGCACGTCCACGATGGTGTGGTCGGGCACGCCGTCCGCGTTGCTCACGTTCACCGCCAGCTGTATGTTCTTCACGGGTTTGGGAAGGTCGGGGTATTGGAAGAAGCCGTTCTTCACGCCAAGGTGCAGCCCGTACGCGGGCATCTGCTCGCCGGCGTACAAGCCCTTCACGAAGCCGGAGAAACTGGCGTTGCCGCTGGTTTTGATGCTCGCGAAATCTTTCGAGTACACGCTCGGGATGAGAGAAAGAATATCTTTGAAATCGGTGGACGGCGATTTGAACTGCACGTCCATTTTGTACGAGCTGTCGTTGAGCAGCTGCACAAAACCTTCGGTGGACAGCTTCAGGTTATTGACCGAAATGTTGTCCGTTTTGAAGGAATACGTATCCGTCCTGTTGTCGATGCGGATATCGCTGAGAATTTCCACGCGCGAATTGAGCAGGTAGGGGATGAAGCCGTACGCGAAGCTGAGCGATTCGGTGGTGGTGGAAGTTTGCAGCACGAACTGGTCCTGCGTGAAATCGCCCTTCCCTTTATGGTTCAGCCCTTCGATGCCGAGATGCATATGCCCCTCGTGATCGTCGTATTTAATGGTCGCATTTTCGATGCTGTATTGCCGGAGGCTGAGCGCGAAATCGCCGGAGGAGGTGTCCGCAGGCTCCGCGGATGCGGTGTCGGTATCGGGTTTCGCGATATCCCAGTTGGCGCGGCCTTCTTCGTCAATTACGGCGTATATGCGCGGCTGTTGCAGCACTACGTTCTGCACGTCAATGCGTTCGCCTTTGATCACGCTCATCAGGTTAACCGCAAGGTCCAGCCGCTTCACCGCCAGCAGCGTATCACCTTCAAAATGGTCCACGCCGGTAATGGCCAGCTCGTCCAAAGCCACGGCGAGCCTGGGGAATTGCCTGAAAAGACTGAGGTCCACATCTTTAAACTCTACTTTGGCATTCAGGCTTTTGTTCAGCTCAGCCTTTATTTTCGCCATGATCTGGCCTTTAAAAAAATAAGGGATCGCGATCAGCAGGGCTATCACTGCAAGCAGGCCGATCCCGATTCCTTTGAGCACCTTTTTCAAATTCATAGGGTCCGTTTTGTTTAACAACGGCTAAAGATAGTAAATCGTGTTACGGAAACTAATTTCTGTTAATTTTACATATAAATTTAACAGCATGACGCCGGAACGCAGAGAAAGGATCCTGAACGTATTGCACAACCGCCAGCCCAACCTGACGGTGGTGATGGAAAATGTGGAAGACCCTCACAATGTATCCGCCGTGCTGCGTACCTGCGACGCAGTGGGCATCCAGGACGTATATGTGCTCACGACGAAAGTGCCGCGGCAAAAAAAATGGGGCGCGAAAAGTTCGTCCAGCGCCGCGCAATGGCTTACCGTGCATCAGTATGCCGATGTGAACGGGCTGGTGAGCGAGCTGAGAAAAAAGTATGACCGCATTTACACCACGCATCTCGCTTCCGATGCCATGAGCCTGTACGATATCGATTTCAACGGGTCGGTGGCGCTCGTGTTCGGCAACGAGCAAACCGGCGTAAGCGAAGAATTGCGCGTGCATGCGGACGGGAATTTTATCATCCCCATGATGGGCATCATCCGCTCGCTGAACATATCGGTGGCCTGCGCCGTTAGTATCTACGAGGCCATGCGGCAGAAGAAGCTCGCGGGCCATTACGAACGGCCTTCGCTCCCCGAAGCGCAGCGCGCGGCATTGATGGCGGAGTGGGGCTTTAAGGAAGAAGACATATGAGAACGCTGCTGATCTTTTTATTATTCACCGTTCCCGCCAGCGCGCAGCAGGTGCGCAAGATAAACCCGGCGCAGCTGGAATCGCTGATGAAGAACGGCGATTCCGTAATGGTGGTGAACCTTTGGGCCACCTGGTGCGTACCCTGCGTGAAGGAGCTGCCCGCTTTTGAAAAACAGGCGAAGCTTAACCCCGCCGTTCGTTTTGTATACGTGAGCCTCGACCTGGACGAAGCCTATCCCGCCGCGATCCGCCGTTTTGTGCGGCAGCGCGGGCTTAGCGGCGAAGTGTACTGGATGGAAGAATCCAACGCCAACAAATACGCGCGCATCATCGACGCGGGCTGGGAGGGAAGCATCCCCGCCACCATCATTCTCAATCCCGCGAAGGCCTACCGGAAATTTATCGAAGGGGTGATGGAAGAAGACCGCCTGCAATGGGAGCTGAGCCGCGCAAGGTAAGCGACCCGCCGGTACCCGGGGCGATTTTTGGCAATCTCGTGAATAGTGTCTAATTTAACTGTACTAACCCCTGCTGACTGGAGCATACCTGTCCTTTTTACCCGCCGCCGGCCGGAATAACTACGTCTTTATACAACCCCTCAAAAACAAAACATATGACCATCGAATTTCTCAACCCCGAAACCAGCGTCGTGTTCACGGCGGCTGAAGGTCTTCCCAAAGACGGCAAATTCGCTGATGCGCTCAAACACGTAGCCCGCGACATTCCCACTTCCGACAAGCTCACCGGCATTGAGCTGCGGCTGCTGCCGCCTTTTGTGAAAGACAACAATACCGAACCCTTCCTCGTATTCCCCGGTTTTGCCAAACTGTACTGCCTCACCATCGTGATCAGCGACATCAACAACCAGCTCATCGGCGGCATCGACCTGCAGGGCTTTCCGAGGATCGGCGACAACGAGCACCTGCCCGTAAACAAAACCATTTTCTACTGGCAGCAGAACACGACGGACAACACGCCGCCCAAACAGATCCATACGATGTGCTCCGTGATCAAAAGCAAAAAGGCCCTGCGCGAAACCAGCAAGATCATGGCGGAACTGAAGAATGACGACGAGTACAAAACGCTGATAGGCACCGTGGCAGGGCTGGCGTCCAGCGCGGGCCCTGTTGGCGTGGCGCTCGACATCATCACGCAGGTGGCGGGCATTGTCGGGAAATATCTCGGCAACGTGGAAGACAAGCCGGTAGGCACCGTCATCAACAGCTTTACGGACATCCGCGGCGATTTTGATCACGAAGGCGTGCGCAGGCACACGTTCAGCGCCACGAACGTGGATTTTGAAATGGAAGTGATCGTGCGTGCGCAGCGGCATGCCGAAAGATCGCTGACGCGTTCGCTGCATGAGGACGGCAACGGCCAGGAGGAGAAAGTGGAAGTGCAGATGACGCCGCTCTGGTAATTATTCGTCCATGCCCCCGAGATCGGACCGGTCGGCGGTTTTGCTGCTGCTCGCCACCATTTCGCTGATCAGTTCGATCTCGTCTTTGGTGAAATAACGCCATTTGCCCGGGGGAATGTCCTTCAGCGTAATGCCCATGATGCGCGTGCGTTTCAGCGAGGTAACGCGGTAGCCCAGCGCCTCGCACATGCGGCGTATCTGGCGGTTGAGGCCCTGCGTCAGGATGATCCTGAAGCGGGTGGGGGCTTCCTGCTCCACGAAAAATTTTTTGGTGTACACGCCCAGGATGCGTACGACGCTGCGCATGGTCTTGATGAATTCCATCGTGAGCGGTTTGTCCACCGTTACGATATATTCTTTTTCGTGCTGGTTGCCGGCGCGCAGGATTTTGTTGACGATATCGCCGTCGTTGGTGAGAAAGATGAGCCCTTCGGAAAGCTTGTCCAGCCGCCCGATGGGGAAGATGCGGGATTTGAATCCCACGTAATCGATGATGTTGGATTTGTCTTTAAGGTCGGTGGTGCAGGTGATGCCTTTGGGTTTGTTCAGCGCGAGGTACACCGGCGCTTTCTTTTTTTTCAGCGGTTCCCCGTCGATTTCCACCACATCGCCGTCCGTCACGCGGTTGCCTTTGGAGGCGATATTGTCATTGATGGTCACGCGGCCCTGTTCAATGTATTTATCCGCCTCCCTGCGGCTGCAAAAGCCGGTTTCTGCGATGTATTTGTTGATGCTGATGTCCATACGGGAATGCAAATTTACGGGAAGTTTGGAGGTTTTTTTCACCCTTTTTGACTGTAAATGTGATCATATAATAAACGGATAACTGTTAACCTAAATCTTCAAAACGGAATGGAGAAAATTGTTGCAATATCAGACGAGACGATCAGGAATAAGATTTTACTTATCAGGGGCAAACGGGTGATGCTGGACAGAGATTTGGCGGAGCTGTACGGAGTTAGTACCAAGCGGCTTAACGAGCAGGTGAAACGTAATAGCAAACGCTTTCCCGCCGATTTTATGTTTCAGCTGACAGAAGCGGAGAAATTGGAGGTGGTCGCAATTTGCGACCACCTCCAAACGTTAAAATTTTCACGGGGTACGCCCTTTGTTTTCTCAGAACATGGCGCCGTGATGCTTGCGAGCGTGCTAAATAGTGATCGCGCCATTGCGGTTAACATCCAGATTGTCCGGATTTTTACCCGCATGCGTGAGGCTCTGCTTGTTCATAAGGATATTCTGCTGCACCTGGAAAAACTCGAAGGACGGGTCAATTCACACGGAGAGGACATTCGGTTGATCTTCGACTATCTCAAGCAGTTGATCGATCCCCCGCAGGAGCCGCGCCCCGAGATCGGCTTCAAAAATCACCGTTAATAAAAAAAAGCCCGGGAAACTCCCGGGCCTTTCAATCTATCATCAGTCTTAAATAATCAGGCGCTGCAGGTCACGCAGCCTTCTTCCATCGTACAAACCGCACCCACGGGCACGCCCAGCTCTTCGGAGGAGTTTTCCGCCGGGGCGATCACGGGCACCATGTTCTGGCCGCCCTGTTTTTCAACGGTGAACTGTACGGCCTGCGTAGCCGCCTGCGTGCGCAGGTAATACATGCCGGTCTTCAATCCTTTTTTCCAGGCGTAGAAGTGCATGGAAGTGAGCTTGGACGCGGACGGCGTGTCTACGAACAGGTTGAGGCTCTGGCTCTGGCAGATGTACGCGCCGCGGTCCGCCGCCATATCGATGATCGTACGCTGTTTGATCTCCCAAACGGTTTTGTACAGCTCCTTGATATTGCCGGGTATCTCCTCGATCTGCTGCACGGAACCGTTGGCGGCGATGATCTTGTTCTTCATGTCGTTGTCCCACAGGCCGAGCTCCACGAGGTCTTTCAGCAGGTGTTTGTTCACCACCACGAACTCCCCGCTCAGCACGCGGCGGGTGTAGATGTTGGAGGTGTACGGCTCGAAACATTCGTTGTTGCCGAGTATCTGCGAGGTGGACGCGGTGGGCATCGGCGCCAGCAGCAGGGAGTTGCGGATGCCGTGCTCTTTGATGGCGGCTTTCAGGCCGGCCCAGTCCCAGCGTTCGGAGGGCGTAACGCCCCACATGTCGTACTGGAGTATGCCTTTGCTGGCGGGCGAGCCTTCGTAGCTGTCGTATGCGCCGTCTTTTTTCGCGAGGTCCTTGGATGCGGTGAGCGAAGCGAAATAGATGGTCTCGAAGATCTCTTTGTTCAGCTTTTGCGCCTGCTCGCTTTCAAAAGGAAGCCGCAGCAGGAAGAACGCGTCGGCCAGGCCCTGTACGCCGAGGCCGATGGGGCGGTGGCGCAGGTTGGAGCGGCGCGCTTCTTCCACCGGGTAGTAGTTCTCGTCGATGATCTTGTTCAGGTTAAGGGTGGCCTGGTAGGTCACTTCGAAAAGTTTGTCGTGGTCGAACTGGCCGTCGATCACAAAGCGCGGCAGCGCCAGCGATGCGAGGTTGCACACGGCCACTTCTTCCGGGGAAGTATATTCGATGATCTCGGTGCAGAGGTTGGAGCTTTTGATGGTGCCGAGGTTCTGCTGGTTGGATTTGCGGTTGGCGGAATCTTTATACAGCAGGTAGGGCGTACCGGTCTCGATCTGCGCGTCGAGG
>CBINIO010000283.1:0-6004 GCA_966250725.1 uncultured Chitinophaga sp. | reverse complement strand
TCGGGCCGGCCTGGTAGGCGGTGATGTCAACTTCTGAAATGGTTTCACCGGCGAGCGCGTGCCATTTTTCCAGCGAAGCGGCAATGCCTGTGTTATACCATTCTATCATCGTGGCGTCGCCGCCGGGTATCCAGCCGATGAGCGCGGCTTCCGCCATCATGAAGCAGGTTTGCGCGTAGGTGGTGAGCGCCGCGGGGAAATCCTGCGCGGCCGGCGTGGTGCCGATGAGGCTGTAATCGCCGGCGGTATACTGATGATTGACGCCGTAAGGCACGCCTTCATAAGTACCGGCGGCATTGGCCGGGGAACGGGCAAAGATGGAAATGCGCGGATCGCCCAGCAGCTTCAGCTTGTCGATCATCGTTTTGCTCACGCCGTAATCGTAACGGCTGCGGTAGTTGGTATACCAGGGACTCTCGAAAGCCTGCACGGCCTGGTACGGGAATGCCGCATCATCCGCATTCGTTTCCATCAGGCCCGCGGCCACTGCTGCTGCAAAGGCAGCCTTGCCAGCGGCGGCTTCCGAGGTGCCGGAAAGACGCAACGCAACGATGGCACGGAGTGTATTGGACCAGCGCTGCCATTTGTCGGAATCGCCGTCGAAAAGCGGATCGTTGGGCATGGATTCCGTGATCTGCGCGGACGCTTCCTTGAATTCCTTCAGCAGGTCGAGGTAGATGTCCTTTTGCGGCGTGAAGGCAGGTTTGGTGTTGGCGGAACCTTTGAGCGCATCGAAATAAGGAATGTCGCCCCATCGGTCCGTCATGGTCAGCATGAGGAACCCTTTCAGCACACGGGCATGCCCGATCTGGTTATCGTTCGGGCTGTTGTCCAGCACGGCTTTGGTGCCTTTGGTAGCCGGGTCGGTATTCATTTCGATGATGCGGGTAAGGTCCATCAGCGGACCTGAATAGATCCCGTTATAGCTGTATTCCCGGTTGAAATAACGGGATTCGTTGTTGTAGATGAATTCGGACAGATGCTGCACGTAAAGCACGCCGCCTGCCGCGTTGTTGATGCCGCCGATACCGATCACGGCGCTGCCGAACAGGAATTGGGTACTTGGCTGGGCGGCCTGGTTGGGGTTCTCGTTGAGATCCCCGAAATCCTTTTTACAGGATACGGTGCCTGCCAGCATTGTTCCCAGCATCACCGCAGCCGTTATATGTTTTAACCTGATGAGTTTCATATCTTCTACGGTTTTGTGTTTAGAAAGTAACTTTTACATTGAAGCCGATGGAACGGGTGCCGGGCAACTGACCGCCTTCGAGCCAGGAAGATTCCAGTTCGGAAGGATCGATGCCTTTGGTGGCGCTGTGTATCAGCCAAAGGTTCTGACCGATCACCGCTACGTTCACGCCTTTGAACGGCGTATTGGTCAGCATGCGCGTGGGCAGCGAATAACCGATCGCCAGCTCGCGCAGTTTCACGTAAGACGCATCGTAGGTCCAGTTTTCCCAAAGCGAGAACAGGTAAGACTCATAGAGGTCTTTGGTATCGGCGTATTTTTCATTGGGTTTGCCGGTGCTGGCGGTGATGGCGTCCAGCTTGATACCGCCGCCGTCTTCAACGGGGTCGCGTTTGGGATTGCCTTTATCGTTCAGGCCGACAGTTTCAGCCGCAAGGCCGGAGCCGGACATAAACATCTTGGAAATGGACGTGAACTTGCCTCCTTTCTGGAAGTCCAGGGAGAAGTTGAGCGAGAAGTTCTTGTAATACACCCCGGAAGCCACGCCACCCGTCCAGTCGGGCGTTACGTAACCAAGCTCGACGCTGTTGTTCAGCAAGGGATACCCGTCGTCGTCCACCAGCATTTTGCCGGTAGCCTCGTCACGCTGGAAGCCGCCGCCCATGATCAGACCATAGGAAGAACCTTTTTTGGCGTTGAGCGAAACGCGGGGCGAGCCTACGAAACCGAACGAAAGCGAGGAGCCGTCGAGCGATACCTGCAGGTTGTCCACATCCGGCGCGATGGATACCACGGTGTTTTTCATGAACGCGAAGTTTACGTCGATATCCCAGCTGAAATCTTTCATCTTCAGCGGAGTAGCGCCGATAGTGAATTCCCAGCCTTTGTTGACCATTTCGCCTGCATTGATCTTGCGGGCGGAATAACCGGAAGAGCTGGGCACGGTCACGTCCACGATCTGGTCCACGTTCCTGCGGTAGAAGTAGTTCACGTCGAGTCTTGCGCGGTTATTTGCAAACTGCAATTCCGTGCCGATCTCGTAGCTGGTGGAAAGCGCGGGCCGGAGGCTGTCATTGGGCCTTGTATTCGGCACGCTCATGCGGGAATAGGTCGTTCCGCCTTTCGGGAAGTTGCTGCCGAGGGCGAACGTTTCCTGGATGGTGTAAGGATCGGTGTCCGTACCCAGGCGGGCAACGGAGGCGCGCACTTTACCAAAGCTCAGCCAGTCGCGGGTGTTGAGCAGCTCGGTGAACACGAAAGATCCGCTCAGGCTTCCGTAAACATATGAGTTGTTAAACGAAGGCAGGGTGGATGAGATGTCGTTACGGATCGTCGCGTCCAAATACAACATATCCTTATAACCCACGCCTACATAGCCGAACAGCGAATTCACCTTACGCTTCTCGATGTAGTTGGAAGTTGATTTCTCATCGACAGAGTTGCTCACGTTGTACACGTCAGGCAGGATGAAACCGCCTGCGGTAGCGGATGTTACGCGATAACGGCTGCGTGTGTTCAGCTCGCCCCATACGCCTGCGCGGGTGGAAAAGTCGCCGAACGTTTTTTCATATTCGAGGTTGCCGAGGTATGAAACTTCCGTCAGCTTGTCTTCGTAGGTTGAGAAAGACGGCGGGTTCAGCGTATAGGAAGCTACGCGGTTGTCGCCGTTGTAGTTGCGGAAAGTACCGCGGCCGATCACGCTGGCCTTGAGCCCGTTCATAAAGTTATAACCGAGCGTCGCCTGGCCGTATACCGTCTGGATGTTGTCCTGGCGTATATTTTCGTTGGCTTCGGTGTACGGGTTGTCCCAATATTTGGGAGTCGTATTGGTGGGACTGGTGATGTTCCAGCTGCGGAAGCTGCCGTCTTCCCTTTTGTAATATTCTTTGAGTTTGTCTATTTCGAGGTTACGGTGAAACCATTGGTTGAAAGAGCCGGTCGTTTGTGTGCTGTACCCTTCACGCGGAACGTTGAACAGGTGTTCGTACACGTAGTTGATATTGGTGGTGAGGGTGAGCTTGTCCGTCATGTTCAGGCTGCCGTAGTAGGAGAGCCAGTTCTTCTGTTGTTTGGAATTCGGGATAACGCCCGTGCGGGACAGGTTGGTAAAGGAGATGCGGTTGCTCATCACGTCGTTGCTTTTTGCGAAAGCCACGGTGGTGTTGTTGGCAACGCCGGTGTTGAAGAAGTCGCGCACGTTATCCGGCTGCGGAACAAAAGGTTTCTGCACACCGAAGTCGGAAGCGTTCACGGTCGGGTCCCAGGCGTACCAGGGAGCGTGCATGGTGCCGTCCATGCGGGGGCCCCAGCTTTCGTCCACAGCGTAGTTGTAATATTTCGCGCCGTCCAGTTTGGCGAGCGCGGGATCGTCGATGCCGGGCCGGTAAGTGAAGGTCCTCCATTCCTGCGAGCTGCCGCCGCCATATTCGTTCTGGTAGTCGGGTAGCACGTATACCTTCTCGAAAGTGGTCGTGTGGTTTACGGTGAGCCCGATGCCGCTGCCGGCCGATTTTTTGGTGGTGATCACCACGGCGCCTTCAGAAGCGCGCTGGCCGTACAACGCCGTTGCGGCGGGACCTTTCAGCACGGTGAGCGAGGCCACGTCGTCCGGGTTGATGGCGGTGCTGGGTGTAATAACTCCGTCTACCACGTATATCGGGTTGCCGCCGGTGAGATTGTTTACACCACGCAGGCGTATCTGCATGGTGCCGAACTTTGCGCCGGAACCGCCGCGAAGCTGCACGCCCGCTACTTTACCGGCGATGGCGGTATTGAGGTCGGCCTGTTTGGTCTGGGTGATCTTGTCTGACTTGATTTCCTGTACGGAGTAACCGAGCGATTTTTTCTGTCGGCTCATGCCAAGCGCGGTCACTACTACTTCTTCAAGGCTCTGGGCGTCCTGCGCCAGCGTTACGTCAACGCTGGAGAGGCTTCCGAGCGGGATTTCCTTGGCGAGATATCCAACGCTGCGTACGATAAGGATAACATTGGTACCGGATACGGAGAGGGAAAATTTCCCGTCCTGGTCAGCAGTGGTTCCGGAGGTAGTGCCTTTGATCTGGACGGTGGCGAAGGCAACGGGAGAACCGTCTTCTCCCACTACCTTCCCCGTCACCTGGCGTTGCTGGGCAAATGCCAGACTGACGCTCACCATCATCATGGTGATGAACAGTAAAGCTTGTTTCATAAAAAAAGATTCAGATTTTGGATGAGAAACTTATTGAATAAAGAAGGCGGAGGAATAAATGATCATACGTTTTACGTCATAGTCGCAGTTTTGATTTTGCAGGTTGTAGAAATATTGTTTAACGGTTTAACTTGTCCTTTTTTCATACAGGTATTATAGATGAAGGCCGGTGAATGCAATAGCTTTCCGCTTTAAAAAATTCAAAGATTTTTTCAAATGCAAATCAGGTTCCCGGGTCGGAAAATGTTGGACAGGTAAAGAATGGCAGTCTGTACCGTTGTACTTGTTCGTTGTTGAATGTTTACGAAAAATGGCTAACTAGTCCATGCTCGGATTTAGATTTAGATTTAGTTTCGATTTAGATATTGACCTTTTTTCTATAGCTTTTTACTTGTTTCGCTAGTTAAGCATTGTCAGGATATAAATGGTAAGCAACCGCTACTGATCTTGGATGTTATTTATATTCATTTGGATGATAGCCGTAAGTTAGTAATTTATTTCACTTCACCATCACAGGCGGTTAAACTTTTGTTAAAAGAGGTGCTTGATAACTTTACAAGTTATTGAGGACCAATTATATACAATCGCAAAAAAAGGTGAAAAATTTTTCACCCCTGGTCTTGCCGGTGTCACCAAATGAATTGCAGCTGTATTAAAATACTGTTTTTCTTCTCTCCTTTTATGGCGTCCAACCCGCTGCCGATGCGCGCTCTGCCCGGGTATACCGTGCGCTGCCATCGGCACCATAATGATAACGCGGCGGACACCCGGTATTGCAATTGTGCGTGCCCGTTATATCCTCTTCCCGAAAACCGGGAGAGCGACTGATCGCCGGGGAACCCCATCGACGCGAGGTATAAGCCGTCGGTTTCCGCGGTATCGAACCAGGCGTAGCCACCGCTCAATTTCCAGCGGCCGAGTTTTGCATTCATTTGCTGGTACATCAGCCAGCTTTCCGAGCCTTCGCCGAAGGCCGCCTGCAGCCGGCCGGTCCAGTTTAACCTGTCGTTCACGGGCAGGCGGGCCCTTGCGCTGACGCGGTGCTGGCGCGGGTTTCTGACCACTCTTTGTTTAAGGGACGGAGCGGTTCCGTTGGCCGGGGAACTCGCGTAAGGGTAAATCTGGCCGGACGGATCGATCCCGTTTCCCGGAAAGCTCAAGTAAGGGTAAGTTTGTCCGGGCGGATCGAAGACGTCGCCCGGAAAGTTCGTGTAGGAGTATGTTTGATCGGACGGCACGATCACATTCTCCGGGGAACTCGCGTAGCGGTAAGTCAGGCTCAAGGTGGATTTTTTATCCGGGAGCCATTGCAGGAACAGCAGGGCGTCCGTTCCTTCAGACGGTGCGCTCACACGGTACTTGAGCCAGGGAAACCGGAATACGTCCGCGTATGCGGCTACCGTCCACTTTGATCCCCATTTTAATTGGAGACCCGTGTACATGCCATTCTCATTCCCCGGCTTACTGCTTTCGCCGAAGGCGTTCCCGTACATGCTGCGATAAGCCGTATGCTCATAACGGTATAAGAGTACGAGATCGGCCCGCGTGCCCAATGCTGCCAGCAATCCCTGCAATACCGCCGGATGCCCGCGGTCGTCCACCGCGGTTTCGCCAAACCAATGCACGTT
>CBINIO010000282.1:0-6016 GCA_966250725.1 uncultured Chitinophaga sp. | reverse complement strand
TTACAAATCGCCGCTGGGCCGCAAGGTGGTGCACAAGCTTCCCGTGATCACGCAGGAATGTTACAAGATAGGGCAGCAGTACGGCGCAAAGCTCGGCAGGACCGTAGTGGAGCGGCTGAAGGCCAAAGGCGTGGACCTGGAAAAAGAAGCGGCGGTGTTGTAAATCCTTTATCGCGCAACCGGATAATTCGTAAATTTCGGGATGCAATCCATCTCACGGAAAAAGATATTCTTCCCGCTCAACCCGGCGTTCAGGAACTACCTGAAGCTGTACGAGCGGGAAGTGAAGCTGCCGCTCAGCTATGAGGAACTGAAGTATTACGATTACGGCATTCCCGTGTACGACAAGCTGGGTAAGGACACGCTGTGGGAATCGGTGATGTACCCGCAGAGCATGGTCGCCTCCATCCATGCGGGGCTCAAGCGCATCTATTCCATCCTCAAGGCCGGCGGCGACCAGACGGCGGAAGAGCACCTGCACATCGAGCGGATCGATTATTGCACCTTTGGCAACAGTCATCCTTTCCGCATCAAGATCGTGAACAATTACAACGAGGTATACGATTATTTCTATATCAAGATAGCGGACGCCTCACGCATATACGGGCTGGAGCTGGAGCATATTCTCAGTCCTTACTGGATGAACTTCCTGGTGGACGGGAATACGCTGGTGGAAGAGCATATTGCCGGCGTGCCGGGCGACCAGTTCGCCAAGGATTACCTGGAGCGGCCCGAGTTCAACCCGAAACGCATCGCCAAGGAATTCGTCAAATTCAACGAGCGTTGTTTTGTGCGGCTGCTGGGCGACATGCGTTCTTATAATTTTATCTTCGACATCACCCCCGACTTCGACGACGTGCAGTTCCGCATCCGCGCCATCGATTTCGATCAGCAGTTCTATGAAGGGAAAAAAACATTGTACATGCCGCAGTTCTTCAAAGAGAACCGCGTGTTCGTAGAGCTGGCAATGACGCACCTCAACGCCGAAGTGGTGAAGCAGTACCAGCAGGAAGAGCGTTCGCTCATCGCGCGGCGCATCAAGGTGCAGCGGCACCGCATCAAAGACCTGCGCGACGTGATCATGACCGACCGTGTATCCTTTCCCGGTAAGATCAAACAGCTGGGCGAGGAGCTGGCGCAGCATTACCACGACGCGGTTTTCTCCCGCTGCAGCACCATGGGCGAAATTATCGAGCGAAGCCTCAAAAGACTGCTGGTAGGCAGTTTGCGATAAATAACCTTCAAATTGTTTTTCCCAGTATCTTTGACGAGTTATGGAGTTCAGATTTTTTTATCATTTCGGCAGGTACCTGCTGATGTTGAAAGGAATGTTCAGCCGCCCGGAGAACATGCGGATGTATTGGAAGGAGTTTATGAAACAGTGCGTGGATATAGGGTTTGGCTCCCTGGGTATCGTGGTGATCATTTCCCTGTTCCTCGGGGCGGTGACCACGGTTCAAACGGCTTACCAGCTGGTAAGCGGCTTCATCCCGAAATCCACCATCGCGCAGGTGGTGAGGGACACCCTGATACTCGAGCTGGCGCCCACCATGGTGTGTATCGTGCTTGGCGGGGTGGTTGGTTCAAAGATCGCTTCCGAACTGGGGAACATGCGCATATCCGAGCAGATAGACGCGCAGGAGATCATGGGCATCAACACAAAGGCCTACCTGATCGGCCCCAAGATACTCGCCGCCATCATTACCATCCCGGCGCTGGTGGTGATCGCCGCTTTTCTCGGCATCTTCGGCGGGCTGGAAGCGGGCAAGATGAGCGGCATTATTTCCCACGAACAGTTCATGCAGGGGCTCAGGGCCTCGTTTGACGGGTACAACGTGTTCTTTGCCCTCAGCAAGGCCTATACGTATTCCTTCATCATTTCCAGCATACCCGCGTATTACGGTTATAACGTTACCGGGGGCGCGCTGGAGATCGGGCGCGCGAGCACTACCGCCGTGGTGGTGAGCTGCGTGCTGATTTTGTTTGCGGACTACGCGCTGGCCGCACTGCTGCTTTAATAAACCACAAGACACGAACAGATGATAGAACTGAAAAACATCCGGAAGAGCTTTGGAGACAAGGAGATACTCAAAGATGTGTCCGCCAACATGGAGCCGGGGAAAACCAACCTCATCATCGGCGCCAGCGGCAGCGGCAAAACCGTGCTGATGAAGTGTATGGTGGGACTGATAAAGGTGGACAGCGGTACGGTGCTTTACAACGGGCAGGATTTTACCGCCATGAACGATGTTGAAAAAAAATCCATCCGGCAGGAGATAGGCATGCTGTTCCAGGGTTCCGCGCTGTTTGACAGCATGACCGTGGAGCAGAACGTGATGTTCCCGCTGGACATGTTCTCGAACATGAGCTATAAAGAGCGCCGCAAACGCATGCAGGAATGCCTGGACCGGGTGGAGCTGAAAGAAGCCAATAAAAAATTTCCCGCCGAGATCTCCGGCGGGATGAAAAAGCGCGTAGGCATCGCCCGCGCCATCGTGCTCAATCCCAAATACCTTTTCGTGGACGAGCCCAACTCCGGTCTCGACCCGCAGACTTCGCTCGTGATAGACAAGCTCATCAAGGACATTACCGTGGAGTACAACATCACCACGGTGGTGAACACGCATGACATGAACACCGTGATGGAGTCCGGCGACCATATCGTTTACATGCACAAGGGTAAAAAACAGTGGGAAGGCAGCAATGAGGACATCATTTTCAGCGAGGACCAGCTGCTGAACGACTTCATTTTCGCTTCCGAGTTTTTCCAGGACATCAAGGAGATGCGGAAGATGGAAATGTTCCGCGACAAGAACTGGCGGGCCAAGCACACGGGCAACAAATAGTTAATATTCTTCAACTAAATGCCCATTCCTTTACTTTTTCGCCCTTATCCTTTATTTTTGCCCCACCTTAACGTAAAAAATTAATTAAATCAAGCGCGATGAGTGTTTTAGTAAATAAGCATAGTAAAGTGATCGTGCAGGGATTTACCGGAACAGAAGGTACTTTCCATGCCACACAAATGATTGAGTACGGCACCAACGTGGTAGGTGGCGTGACCCCCGGGAAAGGCGGCAGCAGCCACCTGGACCGCCCGGTATTCAATACCGTGGCTGAAGCCGTAAAGGCGACGGGCGCGAATGTATCCATCATCTTCGTGCCGCCGGCATTTGCTGCGGACGCGATCATGGAAGCCGCCGATGCCGGCATTGCGCTGGTGGTATGTATCACGGAAGGCATCCCGGTACAGGATATGGTGACGGCCAAGAATTACCTGGTAAATCATAATACCCGCCTGATTGGCCCGAACTGTCCGGGTGTGATCACTGCGGAAGAGGCCAAAGTAGGCATCATGCCGGGCTTCATCTTCAAAAAAGGCCGTGTGGGCATCGTGTCCAAATCAGGCACGCTTACTTACGAAGCGGCAGACCAGGTGGTGAAAGCCGGCCTGGGCGTATCTACCGCCATCGGTATCGGCGGCGACCCGATCATCGGCACTCCTACCAAAGATGCGGTGGAACTGCTGATGAACGATCCCGAAACCGACGCCATCATCATGATCGGCGAGATCGGCGGCAGCATGGAAGCCGAAGCGGCCGAATGGATCAAGGCAAACCCGCGCAAACCCGTGGTAGGCTTTATTGCCGGCCAAACCGCGCCTGCGGGCCGCCGTATGGGCCATGCCGGCGCCATTATCGGCGGTGCGGACGATACCGCTGCCGCAAAAATGAAGATCATGCGCGCCTGCGGCGTTCACGTGGTGGACAGCCCGGCAGACATCGGAAAGAAAATGGCCGAAGTGCTGAAAGGCGTTCCTGCCTGAGGCGTGAAGCTGTAAGTTATATGGAGCCCCGTTGCATTGCAGCGGGGCTTTTTTTTGTGGGGTGAGTTTCTGATTTTTTGGGTGAGGATGAGGTGTTAACACCTTTTGGGGGTTCAGTTTTTCTATATTGTTTGGGTATGATGAGGTGTTAACACCTTCGGTTGTTTGAATCTCTTTTCAGGATAAATAGCGAGGTGTTAACACCTTCAAGGCTTTGAGCTTTTCTATATTGTTTTGAGTTGGATGAGGTGTTAACACCTGCGCTAAAAAACACCCCTTCCTAAACATTACCTTTGCACATCATCATGCGCAAATACGACTACATACTCGTAGGCCAGGGCATCGCCGGCACCATGCTCGGCTGGCGCCTGCAGCAATCCGGGCAGCAGGTGCTGGTATTCGACGACGCCCGCCCCGCCAGCGCCTCCCGCACCGCCGCGGGCATCATCAACCCCGTGTCCGGGCGCCGGTTTGAAGTGGCCTGGCTGTACGACACCATTTACCCGTTCGCGGAGCGCACGTACCGCGCCATGGAAAACGCTCTGCACATCGATTGTTTCCGCGAAAGGGACATCTGGAACGTTTGGCCCTCCGCGCAAATGCGCGACGCGTTCGCCGCCTGCCCCACACCCTATTCTTACCAGCCGCGGGAATTACGGTACACGCAGGAGCTGCAGCAGCCATTCGGCGCAGGTATCGTGAAAGGCGCGAACGTACAGCTCAGCGCGTTGCTGCCCGCCTGGCGCGGCACCGCCGAAGTACGCACGGAACGTTTTGATACGGACAAGCTGGTGCTGAAGGAAGAAGGCGTAGAGTACGAAGACCTCCGCGCCAAAGCCGTCATCTTCTGCGAAGGCGTGGAAAGCCCGCGCAACCCCTGGTTCGGCAAGCTGAAATTCCTCCCCAACAAAGGCGAAGCCCTCATCATACGGCTGCCCTTCCAAACAAACGACATCCTCAAAAAAAGCATCACCCTCGTACCGCTGGACGACGACGGCGAAACGCAGCGCCATGGCCGTTACTGGGCCGGCGCCACCTTCTCATGGGATTACGTGGACGCAGCGCCCACCACCGCCGCCCGCGAAACGCTCGAAAGCCAGCTGCGGCAGCTGCTGCAAACGGACTTTGAAGTGCTGGACCATATCGCGGCGATTCGTCCTTCCGGGCCGGACAGAAGGCCCATGGCCGGTCTTCACCCGCGTTTCCCGCAGGTGGGCATCTTTAACGGCATGGGCTCCAAAGGCTGTTCCCTCGCCCCCTGGGCGGCAGACGCTTTTACCGGTCATTTGCTCCGGAAAGCCCCGCTGCCGCCGGAAATAGATATTAAGCGGTATTTTAATGCCTTAAGGTAGATTTTCAGCGGTCGAGTCCTTATCTTTGACCTCCCTTATCAAAAGAAAAGCATAGTATACAATGTACAGATCGCACACATGTGGAGAATTGCGCATGGAGCATGTAGGCCAGCCGGTTACGCTGGCGGGATGGGTGCAAACCGTCCGCAAGTTTGGAAGCATCACATTTGTTGACCTGCGCGACCGCTACGGCATCACGCAGCTGCTGCTGGGCGAATCGCTCAACGCACAGCTGGACGCGCAGCCCCTCGGCCGCGAATTCGTGATCCAGGTGAAAGGCGCCGTTACCGAACGCACCGCCAAAAACAGCAACATTCCCACCGGGGACATCGAAATAACCGTTTCGGAATTCACCGTGCTCAACGGTTCCAAAACGCCGCCCTTCACGATCCAGGACGAAACGGACGGCGGCGACGAACTGCGCATGAAATACCGCTACCTCGACCTTCGCCGCAACATCGTCAAACAAAACCTTACCCTCCGCTACCGCGTGAACCGCTCCGTGCGGAACTTCCTCGACAGCCGCGGGTTTATGGACATAGAAACGCCGGTGCTCATCAAATCCACACCGGAAGGCGCCCGCGACTTCGTGGTGCCCAGCCGCATGAACCCCAACCAGTTCTACGCGCTGCCGCAATCGCCGCAAACGTTCAAACAGCTGCTCATGGTAAGCGGCTACGACCGCTATTACCAGATCGTGAAATGTTTCCGCGACGAAGACCTCCGCGCGGACCGTCAGCCGGAATTCACGCAGATCGATTGCGAAATGAGCTTCGTGGACCAGGAAGACATCCTTTCCACCTTCAAGAACAAGCCGAGCCAGTAGAACATCTAGCTC
>CBINIO010000281.1:0-6028 GCA_966250725.1 uncultured Chitinophaga sp. | reverse complement strand
GCTGACTCTTTCTACTTACTAACCCATTAAATTCAGGACTAAATTACTAAATGGGTTGAGAATAAAAAAGTTTATTTAATGGATGTTAATAACTTTTAAAGTGTTAATTCTTTTGGCAGTCAGTCGGCTGGAAGCCTCTATTGGAGCCTGTTTCGCCTGTAAATTATTTTTCATAAACTTTCGTAAATTATTGATAGCGAGGGATGGTAATACGGGGTTTGATATATTAAATTTTGGACATATTATAATTAATAGTAACTAAAAAAATTGCCGGAGAAGCGGGGTGAAAAAGCGCTTTTTCCGGCCAAAGTGTCAGTGTTAATTTTTTGTGCTGACAAAGCACAAGCGTAACCGAGGGGTTACGTGACAATTCTGCCAGTTTTACCAACTGGTAAGGGATTTGATGGTAAATAAGGGTTAATTTTGGGTGACAACGAACGCAAACAACAATTAAAACAACAATAGAAAATGATACTATCCCCTGGTGTAATGATTATTTCCTTGATTTTTGTGGGCATCAGCGCGCTGGTAAGCATGCGGCTGCGGGGCAAATTCAGGAAATACAGTGAAGTCCGCACCTCGTCGGGCCTTACGGGCCATGAGGTGGCGGAAAAGATGCTGCGCGACAACGGCATCTACGACGTAAAGGTGGTGCAGGGCCAGGGTTTCCTGAGCGACCACTATAACCCGGCCACCAAAACGGTGAACCTGAGCCCCGAAGTGTACGGTACGGCCAGCGTAGCCGCCGCCGCGGTGGCGGCCCACGAATGCGGGCACGCGGTGCAGCATGCCACGGCTTACCCCTGGCTTACTTTCCGGTCCAAGATGGTGCCGGCGGTGCAGGTGAGCTCCTATCTCGTGCAGATCGTGCTGGTAGCGGGCATCCTGATGGTCAATATGTTCCCCCAGCTGCTGCTGGCGGGCATTATCCTGTTCGGCGTCACCACGCTGTTTTCCATCGTGACGCTGCCCGTGGAGTTCGACGCTTCCAACCGGGCGCTGAAATGGCTGGACAGCGCGGGCATTACCTACAAGCAGGAGCACGACATGGCGAAAGACGCGCTGTGGTGGGCGGCCATGACCTATGTGGTAGCGGCGGTGTCCTCCGTAGTGATCTTATTACAATATTTAATGATATACCTGGGCGCGAGCCGGCGGGACTAACGCTGTTCCCTCCCGGAAAGATGCAGAAAGGGCCGCGGTTGCGGTCCTTTTTATTGGGAAAAACCCTGTAAAACCGGGCTATGGATAAGGTGTTGATAATTGTTTGTCAAAAATTTTATTGAAAATCAATTCATTACAAGCCTGCCCTCCAAAAAAGTCCTTCAAATTGATGGTTATATTGCCGGAAGCGCTTAGCTTTGCACTCCCAAACAGGGCGAGATTAAATTTATTTTATTAAGCAATGAATACTTTAAGCTTTAGAACAAAGTCTGCCAACGACGCTTACGTAAAGCGTGACTGGTACATCGTGGACGGTACCAACCAAACTGTGGGCAGGATCAGCGCCAGGATCGCGGCGATACTGAGAGGTAAGAACAAACCTTACTTTACCCCGCACACTGACTGCGGCGATTACATCATCGTGATCAACGCCGACAAGGTTGTTTTCACGGGCAACAAGCTCAACGACAAGGAATACCTGACCTATTCAGGCTACCCCGGTGGTCAGAAAGGCGAGGCTGCGAAGGACCTGCTGAAACGCCGTCCGGAAGTGGTGATCGAAAGAGCGGTAAAAGGCATGCTGCCTAAGAACCGTCTGGGCCGCGCGATGTACAAGAAACTTTTCGTTTATGCCGGTGCGGAACATCCGCATGCTGCTCAGAAACCGCAGTCTTTAACTTTCTAATCACACCTGAATAATGGAAAAACAGAAAAATACTATCGGCCGTCGTAAGGAAGCAGTTGCCCGCGTGTACGTGAGCAAAGGTACCGGCACTATCCTGGTGAACGGCAAGGATTATAAAACATATTTCGCGCTGATCTACCTGCAGAACCAGGTTGAAGCGCCTTTCAAGACCATTGACGCGCTGGATAAATTCGATGTAAAAGTGAATGCACAGGGCGGTGGCATCAAAGGTCAGGCTGAAGCTGTAAAACTGGGTATCGCCCGCGCACTGTGCGAGATCAACCCCGAGTTTCGTCCTGCGCTGAAAGCTGCCGGTCTCCTGAAACGTGACCCGAGATCCGTTGAACGTAAGAAACCCGGTAAAGCTAAAGCCCGCAGAAGCTTCCAGTTCTCTAAACGTTAATGATTGTATCATTCAATTTTTGAACATCAATTTGATTAAAACAACATGGAAAATAATACTTCATTACAGCAGCAGTTACTGGAAGCCGGTGTACACTTCGGTCACCTGAAGAAGAAATGGAACCCGAAGATGCTGCCTTATATTTTCGCTGAAAAGAAAGGTATCCACATCATTGACCTGAACAAAACCGTTGAAGGCCTGCAGGAAACGGCCGCTGCGCTGAAATCCATCGCAAAAAGCGGTAAAAAGATCATGTTCGTCGCTACCAAAAAACAGGCGAAAGAGATCGTAGCCGAAGCTGCAAAACGCGTGAACATGCCTTATGTTACCGAAAGGTGGCTGGGCGGCATGCTGACCAACTTCGCGACCATCCGCAAAAGCGTTAAGAAAATGCAGAGCATCGAAAAAATGCTGGCGGACGGTACTTTTGACAACATCACCAAAAAAGAGCGTCTCACGCTCTCCCGCGATAAGGACAAAATGGAAAAAGTGCTGGGCGGTATCTCCCAACTGGCGCGTGTTCCGGCTGCCCTGTTCATCGTAGACATCAGCCACGAGCACATCGCGCTGGCTGAAGCAAAACGTCTCGGCGTATCCACTTTCGGTATGGTAGATACCAACTCCGATCCCACCAAGGTTGACTTCGCGATCCCTGCGAACGACGACGCCACCAAATCCATCGCCATCATCGTCAGCTACATTGCAGCAGCGATCGCTGAAGGCCTGGCAGAGCGCGCCGTTGAAAAAACCGACGAAGTGGAAGAAGAAGAAACCGACAACAAACTGCGCAAGTTCGAGCTGGAAGGCGGCGACGAGCGTGGTGAACGCGGACGCAGGCCCGGCCCCGGCGGCAGAACCGGTGCAGGTCAACGCGGTCCCGGCGGCCCCGGTGGCAACCGCGGCGGCGGCAACCGTCCTGGCGGCGGCGGCAGAAGCGGCGGCAATCGTCCCGGTGGCGGCAACCGCCCGGGTGGCAACCGTCCCGGCGGCGGTGGCGGATTCCGTCCCTCCGGCGCAGGCAGACCTGGTCCTGCCAGATAATTGAACATACTCAATATCAATAGTGAATCGTGAATGATACCAGTCGTTCACGATTCACATTATACCCCGTTGATAGATTTTTCATAAAACAATAACATAATTAATATACGATGGCAACAATTACAGCCGCTGAAGTAAACAAACTGCGTCAGCAAACAGGAGCCGGAATGATGGATTGCAGGAAAGCCCTGGTTGAAACTGACGGCGATTTCGAAAAAGCAGTGGATTACCTGCGTAAAAAGGGTCAGAAAGTAGCCGCGCTGCGTTCAGACCGTGAAACCAAAGAAGGCGTTGTAGTCGCAAAAACGACCGCTGACGGCAAAGCCGGCGTGATCGTGCTGCTGAGCTGCGAAACCGACTTCGTGGCCAAAAACGAGGAATTTGTAAAGTTCGCCCAGTCTGTTGCAGACCTGGCGCTGGCAAATAACATCCAGACCGCGGAAGAACTGAATGCCGCCCCGCTGGACGGCGCTACCGTGGCGGACAAAGTGAACGACCAGGTAGCCAAGATCGGCGAAAAGATCACCCTGAGCCGTTTTGAAAGGGTGGAAGGCGCTACCGTAGTGTCTTACATCCATGGCAACTACCGCATGGGCGTACTGGTGGCCTTCAGCAAACCCGTTTCTGAAGAGACCGGCAAAGACATCGCCATGCAGATCGCGGCCATGAACCCGATCGCCGTAGATGCGTCCGGTATCGCTCCCGAGCTGGTTGCCCGTGAGAAAGAGATCGCCATCGAGCAGATCAAAGCGGAAGGCAAACCCGCCGAAATGGCCGAGAAGATCGCCAACGGCAAGATCCAGAAGTTCTACAAGGAAAGCACCCTGCTGCAGCAGGCCTTTGTAAAGGACGGCAACAAATCCGTAGCCGACCATCTGAAAGGCATCGACGCCGAGCTGAAAGTGACCACATTCAAGCGCGTAGCTTTAGGATAATCGCTTTTAACGATATGAAAGGAGAGATGAAAAATTCTCTCCTTTTTTTTGCATATACGTATTGAGGGAATATTTTTGAGCCCGGAATTGTATATTAGCACCATCGAGAACCGGAGAATCAGATCTTACAATAATCATAGCTGACATGTTGCCAAAGTACAAACGAATTTTGCTCAAGTTGAGTGGGGAATCCCTGATGGGAGACAGTAATTATGGAATTGACCCGAAAGTGATATCGCAGTATGCGCAGGATATCAAGGCAGTGACGGACCTTGGCGTACAGGTAGCCATCGTGATCGGCGGCGGGAACATTTACCGGGGGATGAACGAAGCAGAAACCGGTATTGAACGCGCGCAGGGCGACTATATGGGGATGCTGGCAACCGTTATCAACGGTATGGCGATGCAGAGCGGTCTTGAACGCGCGGGGATGTATACGAGGCTGCAATCGGCCATCAAAATGGAGCAGATCGCCGAGCCTTACATCCGCAGACGCGCCATCCGCCACCTTGAAAAAGGCCGCGTGGTGATCTTTGGCGCGGGCACGGGCAATCCTTATTTTACCACGGACACCGCCGCGTCTCTCCGCGCAATAGAGATACAGGCCGACGTGATCCTGAAAGGCACCCGCGTAGACGGCATTTACACCGCCGACCCGGAGAAAAACCCGGACGCGACGAAGTTTGAAACGATCACTTTTTCGGAGGTATACCAGAAATCGCTCAATGTAATGGACATGACGGCATTTACGTTGTGCCAGGAAAATAACCTGCCGATCATTGTGTTCGATATGAACAAGATCGGTAATCTCATGCATGTGATCATGGGCAGGAATGTGGGGACGCTGGTGAAAGGGTAGTGTTTTTTTGGAGAGAAATATTTGGAAAACCGGGGGAGACTCCGGTTTTTTTTTTGGGAGGGGAAGTGGGATTTATTGCGTGTACGGGTAATCCAGAGGTGTTAACACCTCATCAAAAAATGAACAACCTGAACAGCATTTTTGTCGATTTTGCGTGTTAAATTGCAGGCATTGTTAACCTGCATTCTATTGTTTGCATAACTATTATATCCTGACTAAAGGTCCAGCCATGGGGGAAACGAGGTCAGCAACAGAAAAAAATATTGTTAACCCGTTGTGATGTATTTATTATCGGCTCACAACATCATTTAACGTATCAATGAAAAATATTCCTGCAAAAAATCAATTCCATTGTTTGGTTAAACATCTTCAAACCTTCAGAGAAAAAGTATTCATCAATGAAGAAATCATTCAGGCATAGCGCCTGCAATTGTTTCTTGTTCATAGTTCAGCCTTAAGAATCAAAAATGGGGGTTTATAATTGCGCCGGGCGATGGCACGCTCCGGGTGGATGGCCGGCTGGATGATCGGCCGCCGCTTACGTTCAGCATACACCAGGGCTAGCGTGTATCCAGGAACTCGCATAACTATTTTTATGAAGTTGCTCCTGCATGAACATGTTAGGCATCGCGGCAAGACATCGCAGTACAACAATACATCTGCGCCGGCTATCCGCCAGGAGCTGCCGTTCCCGGCCAATTACCTCTGTCCGCCCCAATCCGGGCCGGTCCGCAAGATCATGTAATGGTCATTGCACGATCACATTGCAAAACGCTGATTAACCTAAACCAGTAACGGGAAAAAAACACAAAGATGGAACTTTTTACCGCCTGCTGCAGGCGAGGCCAGCTATTGTTAAAAGATGACGAACATAAAAAAATAGTTCTTCAAAGCATCATCTTTCTCTGCCGCGACCAGCGAATCCGGCTGTTTGGATATGT
>CBINIO010000280.1:0-6063 GCA_966250725.1 uncultured Chitinophaga sp. | reverse complement strand
AATTGTATGCTCACGCCGGCGGTGAGGGTGCGCGGCGAAGGGTATTCAAAAAAGGCGTTGCCGTTGTTGTCTTCGGGATCAAACCCGTCCCACTTCGTGAAGGTCAGCAGGTTCTGGCCCTGCAGGTACACGGTGGCGCCGCGCAGGAACTGCGTGGGTTTGAGCAGCGCCGCGGGCAGATTGTACGCCAGCCGCACGTTACGCAGCCTTACGTACGAAGCGTCCTGCAGGTCGCGCGAGGTGAAGTTGCGCGTTTCAGAAAACGCGGGTATGTCCGTAACGTCGCCCGGCTTGCGCCACCTGTCCAGCCACCGGCGGCTCTGGTTGCTGGCCGCGAAGGAGTTGTTGTTGAGGGTGTACACTTCGTTCGCGTTGTAGCGGAAAAAGTCCTGCGCGTAGGTGAAGAACACGTCGGCGGAAAATCCTTTCCAGGAAAGGCGCGTGTAAAAACCGCCGGTGTAGCGGGGATCGGAGGAACCGAAGTCCGCAACGCTCTGGGTAGCCACGTTAAAGTTAGGCGTGGGCTTGCCGTCGCGGTCGTAATAGAACGCTTTGCCGGTCTGCGGGTCTACCCCGCCCCACTTCACGACATAATGCGAATTAACGGGAAGGCCTACACGAAGGATGTAAGTGCCCATCGTAAACTCGTTCGCGCCGGCGAGGTCCATCACGCGGTTGTTGTTCACCGCGATGTTAAACCCGGCGGACCAGGTAAGATCGTTCGTCCGGATGATATCCCCGCTCAGATCCAGTTCCACACCGCGGTTGCGGATGGTGCCTGCGTTGATGGGGCGGGAAGAAAAGCCGCTCGTCTGCGACAATTGCTCGTTGAGAAAAAGCCCTTCCGTGCTGCGGTTGTACCAGTCCGCGATCAGCCTGATACGGCGGTCGAGCAGCTCCACGTCGATGCCGGCGTTGAGCGTGTTGGTATATTCCCAGTCGTATTCCGCGTTGCCCACGGAAATGGGTATTACGGCAGGCGCGCCGTCGTACCGGCTGGCGCCGTAGCCCGCGGAGTACGCGAAGTTCTGCGCGGCGGGCGCGGCGGAGGAGCCGTAGCTGGCGCGTACGCGCAGTGTGCTGATCCAGCCGGTCTTTTGTATGAACGATTCGCGGCTGAGGTCGTAACCCGCGCCAACGGAATAGAAGCCGTGCCAGCGGTTCTTTTCGGGGAGGGTGGACGAGCCGTCCCTGCGGTAGCTGACGTTGAGCGAATATTTATCGTTGTACAGGTAACGCGCCAGGCCCACCAGCGAAATCAGTGCGGAACCGGTTTTGCTGCCGCCGATGCGGGGGATGAAGCTGTTCAGCGCGGAGCCGGGCGTAACGCCGGACAAGCTGCCTTCCAGCCCGGGCGTAATGCCGTAGCCGGTTACCGCCATATTGGAATATTTGATACGGTTAAATTCATAGAACGCGCCCGCGGTCAGGTGATGCCTGCTTCGCAGTGTCCTGTGAAAGGTAAGGCCCGTGGTGGCGGTGAATTGGTAATACCGGATCATTTCCTCGCGGTGCATGCCCTGCCTGCCCGGTACGGAAGCCTGGCTGCCGCTGTACGACCCGGGGCGGATGGTGCGCGTTTCCACGTTCTCTCGGTAATCCATGCCGAGGTTCGAGGAAGCATACAGCCAGTCCGTAAAATGATAGTTGAGATCGGTGTAGACTATCATGACCGTAACCTGGGCGACTGGTTCACCCTGTACGTGGTGTTTTCCATTTTTTCGAGGGCGTCGGAACCTTCGCGGGTATCGTACGCGCCGCCCAGCTGGCTGCGGTTGCCGCTGTGCATCAGCACGCCGTTCACGTAAGGGTATTCGTACGGCAGCGCGTAATAAATGGCGGCGATGGGATTGGCGCCGGAGGAGGAGCCTTCGCTTTCGATCAGGTCGTTGTTCGTATAGCCAATAGCGGTATTGATGGCCGCGGTGAATTTTTTCGTTTGTACGTCGAGGTTAGTACGGAACGAATACCGTTCCAGCCCGGAGCGTTTCATGATGCCCTGCTGGTTGAGGTAGTTGGCGGAGGAATAAAAACGCACGGACTCTGTGCCGCCGGAGGCGCTCAGCTCGTACTCATGGAAGGGAGCGGCGCTGCGGATGAACTGGTCCGGCCAGTTCATATCGATCCGCCGCATGCTGTCGAGAATGGCGGCGTGGCGGGCTTTGGTGGAAGCCGGCAGCGAAGCGTTGGCGGGGTTCAGCGGGGAGAATATCCAGCCGGGGCCGAGCGTGCGGCCCGTTTCCTGCCCTACTTCTTCCTCGAACTGCAGCCTTTCCCGCGTGTTCATCATGTCGAACCGGTCGCGCGCCAGCTGTGAAAAACCGTGCTGGGTATTGAAGCGCAGCGAAATGTCGCCGGCCTTTCCCCTTTTGGTGGTGATCACGATCACCCCGTTGGCGCCGCGCGAGCCGTAAAGCGCGGTGGCGTTGGCGTCTTTCAGCACCATCACCGATTCAAAATCGGAGGGGTTCATGGACATAAAAACACCGCTTTCCACGGCAATGCCGTCCACCACGTACAAAGGCGAGGTGGCGCCGCCGTTGGTGGCCTGGCCGCGGATGATCACGCGCGCCGCAGCGCCTGGCTGGCCGCTGCCGGAAGCTACGTACAATCCGGCCGCGCGCCCCTGCAGCAGCTGGTCGAAAGATGCCATCGGCACATGATTGATCCCGTTCCCCGGAATAGTGGAAACGGCCCCGGTGTATTGCCGGCGGGTGGCGGTTGAGTAGCCGGTGATCGCCACTTCGTCCAACATTCTCGGAGCGCCGGTAGTATCGGGCTTTCCGGTCGGGACTTGCGCAACGCCAGGGATGCTTATAGCCGCTAGTAGCCATAAGTACAGCGTTTGTTTCATAGAATTTTCATTTAGGCCTCGTGAACAGAAAATTTGTCAAAGGTAACAGTCGGGGCGCAAAATACTGATTTTCAGGGGCTAAAGCTACTACACAAAGATGTGATAGAATAATATATAAAAATTGCATGAAATGACATAAAAAAAGACCGGCCCAAATGGACCGGTCTGTATAACGAATGGTATCCGTTTCTTGTGATTATTTATCCCACCACAGCGCATTGGTAAGCGGCTGATGGCCGGGGAACTTGCCGTTGGTGTTGGCTTCGCTGTCCGGGTAAGGCCAGCGTTTCGGGAACACGCCTGCCGGGAGTGAAGATGTTTTGGAAGGCACCAGGAAGTCCGGGTAACCGGTGCGGCGCCATTCCGTCCAGGCTTCGAAGGTCTGCCAGGCGTTCATCGCGAGCCATTTCTGGGTGATGATGGCTTCCAGCTTCTCGGCTTCGGTGCCTGCGGCCGGGTATTGCGCGATAGGCGCGGACGCAATGTAAGCGGCCGCTTCGGAACCGAGGTCGTTCGCTTCAAAGCTGGCGGTGATGCCGTTCCTGAAGGAAGCGGCAGCGTCGCCGCTGAGCCAGCCGCGGGCCTGTGCTTCCGCCTGCAGGAAATAACTTTCCGCTTCGGAGATCAGCACAACGGGCGCGAGGGCGGACCTGTTGTCGATGCCGAGACCACCGGTAGCCACGTTGGGATAAGAGAAATCGTACGAGGGCGACTGGTTGTAAAAACCCTGCGTGATGCCGGTGATGGTATCCGCGCCGGTGGTTTCGCTCGTTACGGTCGTGTAAAGGTTCTCGATGCGCGGGTCGTTGTTGTCGTGCATCACCTGTACGGAAGTGGTGCTCGCTACGAGGTTCTGCGTTCTGCCCAGCCCAAGTATCTCGGCAAACAGCGGGTTTTCGTTACCGCCGGTAGTGGAATACTGGATGGCGCCCGACTGCGTCAGGAACGGCTTGCCCTGCAGGGAACGAACGCCTGTTTCGGAACGGGAGGCGTCTACCTCTGAAAGACGCAGGTAAGCGCGCAGCTTCAGCGTATTCGCAAACGCGGTCCATTGGTCCATATCGCCCTGGAACAGCAGGTCTTCATCGGCAACGGTGAAGGGATTGGAGGGGTCGATCAGCGCAAGGCCTTTGTCGATCCACATAAAAATGCTGTCATACACGGTTTCCTGTGAAGCATACCCGATGTTCAGGTCGGAGCCGTTGTTGAGCGCTTCGCCCAAAGGCACGTCGCCCCACGCGTCGGTCACCATCTGGAAAGTATATGCCTTCATGATGTAGGCGATAGCGGCATGCTGGGTATAGTTGCCGGCTTTGTCCAGCACGTTCTTGTAATCCTGCAGCGCGCTTGCGTACAGCAAAGACCAGGGGGTATTTGCGGTAGAAGGCTGGTTGAGGTAACGTTCGTTGGTCCTGTACTGGGAAGAGTACGGGTTCTGCGTCCAGTACTGCGCCCAGATGCCGGAGTTGATGCCGAATTGATTGGCGAGCACGTGGGCCGTGGCAGCCTGCGCCGAAGGCAGCAGCAGCTTTACATCCGCGTCGGTAGGCTGGTTAGGGCTTTCGTTCACGTCCAGGAACTTTTTACAGCCTGAAGCAAAAGCCACTACAGCAAACGCCAGCGTAATCAGTTTTATATTCAGTTTTCTCATTGATCAGATTATTAGTTAACGGTTAAAAAGAGACTTTCACGTTGAAACCGAAGTTCCGTAAGGAAGGCTGAGCGGAGAAGTCAAGGCCCTGTTCGTTGGAAGAACCGCCGGAGTTAACTTCCGGATCAACATATTCGTTTTCTTTCGGAGTCCACATGAACAGGTTGTTGCCAAACAGGCCGATGGTAACGTCGCCGAAAGGTCCTTTTGAAAGAACGGATTTGGGCAAACGGTAGGTCAGGCTGGTTTCCCTGAGTTTCACGAAGGAAGCGTCAAGCACCTGCTCGCCGGAAGGGATCAGGTTCGTCCACCAGGTGTTCATGTCGTAGTTGGTGGTGTTCTGAATATATTTTTCCGGGTCCGAGGGATCAACCTGAACGGAATTCGGGAACGGATGGGGAACGCGGCCGTTGGCGGCGCTTTCCTTGGACACGCCCACAAAGTCCATCAGGTCTTTGGTGCGGGAGAAGAACATGCCGCCCTGTTTGGTATCGAACAGTACGGAGAAGCTCCAGTTCTTGTACTTGATGTTGGTACCGAGCGAAGCCTGGTAATCCGGGTTGTAAGTACCGAGATATACGGAGGTTTTGGTGAGCAAAGGCAGACCGTTTGCGCCTACGATCACTTTTCCGTCGGGCGTGCGCTGTGCAGCCTGTGAGTAGAAAGTACCGTAAGGTTTGCCTACGGCAGCAACGATGGACATGCCGCCGAAACCGCCGAGCACTACCTGGTTTACGCCGGGCAGCAGGGAAAGCACTTCACTGTTGTTCTTCGCGTAGGTGCCGTACAGTTCCACGCTCAAACCGTAAGAGGTCTGGATGGGCGTACCGCGCAGCCCCAGCTCCACGCCTTTGTTCTGGATAGAACCTGCGTTCACCACTTTAAAGGTGTAGCCGGTTGCCGCAGATACGGGAATGCTAAGGATCTGATCTTTGGATTTGTTCTGATAATAAGAGAAGTCTACGCTCAGCCTGTTCCTGAAGAAGCTGAGCTCCGTACCAACCTCGAAGGCGGTGGTGATCTCAGGTTTCAGATCGGGGTTGCCGATCAGGTTGGACTGGGTCAGGCCCGGCACGCCGTTCAGCGGGAAGCGGGTGGAACCGAAGCCGTTCGCGTTGATATTGGTACGGTCGAAGTAAGTAGTCAGCTGGTAAGGATCGGCGTCGTTACCTACCTGTGCCCAGCTTGCGCGGATCTTACCGTATTCCAGCCAGTTGGACACTTTGGAATCCTTCAGCAGCTCGGTAAACACGAATGAACCGTTTACGCTGGGATAGAAGAAGGAGCGGTTGTTGGCCGGAAGGGTGGATGACCAGTCGTTACGGGCCGTAGCGCCGAAGAACAGCATGTTCTTGTAAGCCAGGTTGAGGTCTGCATACAGGCCAACGAGGCGGCGGTTGGAGAAAGTGTTCGTCGCGTCGATCGGGCCGTTGCTGTTGCCGAAGTTATACCATCCGGGCACCACCAGGCCGCCGGAGGGGTTGGTGGATACGTCGGAAGCGTCGAACTGGCGCTGGCGGATGTTGTTACCCACCATCAGGCTTCCTTTGAAGTCGCT
>CBINIO010000279.1:0-6066 GCA_966250725.1 uncultured Chitinophaga sp. | reverse complement strand
TCGCGGCTTTGTTCTTGGCCGCATAGCAGACGCGCCAGTCCTTTCCGGGGAGCCAGGCCAGGCCTGAAATGCCGGAGAACTCCGGTTCCTGCGGCAGGTCAAGCCTGCACACATGCGTTTTGGGAACGTCCTGCCAGATATGTTGCGTACCCGTAGCGATCAGCAGGTTCTTCGGTTTGCTGAGATTGCCGCGGTTGCCGATCAGCAGCGATGTTCCCATCTCGGTAGCCGCTTCTATATTGAGGTCGGTCTTTGACCGCAAACTCCTGTAAAACGCACCGAGGTCTTTTATTTCCATCTGTTCCGTTTCGGGGTAAAACAGCAGCGCGGCATTCCGGTGCGGGCTGAGCGAACCGGAGCCTAACGCCATCAACACCGTCTTCCCGTCGACGCTGATGTTGCAAAGGCTTTCCCAATCTTTTTTCAGCGGTTTCGGGATGCGCGCCATGCCCTGTTTGCCGGGGATGGGCAGCTGACCGGCCAGCGTGAGGTCGGTGTTCAGGATAAACAGCTGCGTCGCGTCGTCGCCCACGATATAATAACGGTCTTTATAAAGCGCAAGACCGCTGGCGCCCGGGATGCCGGAAAAAAAACTGGTGATGCGTTAACGAAAGGTCCATAGTAATTCCACTAAATATACGACACATCGCGTTTCCGCGCAATCCGCCTTTAAAACGGGGCTGACCAAAAAGTAAAACGAAGGCTTTGAGAATCGCTTAAACGATAAAAGGTCTCCATCAGGTACCCGAATAAAAACGGGGCTGACCAGCACTTTTTGGTCAGCCCCATATTGAAGTAAAGGGATCATCTTTTCTCCGGCACCAGCACCACTGCATCGGCCGTTACTACGCCGTCGGCGTTTTCGTTCCCGGAAATTTCCACATGAGTGGAATTGCCTTTACGCATTTTGAAAGTACCCAGCTTCATCCAGTCGCCTATCTTTATGTCCTCTTTTTTTACCGTCACCAGGTGTTCGCGTTTGCCGCTTGTCACTTTCACGTTCGTAACGGCCGCGAAGTCTTTCAGACGCGGGAAATAAACGTACACGGCATAGCGGCCGGATTTACGCACGGCGGGCGTAAAAGTAGCGCTGGCGTTCTTTTCGCCCATGAGCATATCAGGCCCGTAACTGCCGCGGCCTTTCACCGTTTTCCAGTCGCCCGTTTTCGTAATATCCGCCGAGGCATTGTCCATCAGGATATCCCCCTGCCTGCCGTCACCCAGCGGGTTTTCCGCGAGCGTGCGGCTCACTTCCGCCGCATCCACCTGCTGCACGGTCACGCCTTTTGTTATCGCCTGGTCCGCGGCAACGGCGGTAGCCTGTCCCAGGGCCATGAACACGGGTTCCATACGGATGGAGCCGTACGCGATATGGCTGGCGGAAAGACAAACGGGCACCAGCAGGTTACCGCATTCGTTTTCTTTTGGTATTAGCGCGCGGTATGAAACGGGGTACGGCGGAAAACCGTGCACTTCCACATTCCCTTCGTTCTTCACCATGTCTTTCCCGTTCTTGCGTATCACGATGCGCTGGGTGTTGTGCGAATCCATGGTGTAAGCGGCCATGCCGACGCCGTCGGGCACCACTTCCTTGCCGGTGCAGTGGGCCTGCGTCATCACGAACGATCCGATCATGCGGCGGGCTTCGCGAACGTACAGCTGCGGGCTCCAGTGGCCGTTGTTGACGTACTCGTCTTTAGGGTATCCCCATTTCCGTACTTCTTCCTGCAGGTGTTTCGGCACGCGCGGGTCGGTGATCCAGAAGTAGAGCAGGCCTTTGGTATACAGCTCATGCGCTTTGATGATCTCTGCGCGGCGCTCGTAGCTTGCTTCGGGATAGTCGTAGTTCATGCCGATCATATCGGTAGAAAACGCGCCCCGGTTGTTGACGTCGGTTTTGTTGTTGGGCATCCTGCTCCAGATAAAATAATCGTTGAGCTTCGTTTTGTTCGGCTGCGCCTTGAACAGCCTCCCCAGCAGTTCATAAGTGGAAGGATCGTAGCCCTCCGGTTTGGTGATGGGTATCCTGTTGGCGGGATCGTTGGTAAGGCAGATGCGGAAGTTATAAGCCTGCACCATTTTGTCGCCGCTGCCTACGGGCGCCATCGAGGCAGGACTGATGCCCCACAACAGCCCGCTGGACGGGTCTCCCGGCACTTTGTACGGATCGACGCCGTCGGGGAACTGGTGGTTCTTGAGCATCTGCACGCCGTTCCAGGTTTCGTTGTACACGTCGTTGCTCTCGCGGCCAATTGTATAACTAACGCCCGCTTTCGCCATCAGGTCGCCTTCGTAGGTGCAGTCGATGAACATCTTCGCAGCGACGGTTACCGTAGCGCCATTGGCGCTTAACGTTATTTCCCTGATCAGGCCGTTTTCTTTAACGGCGCCTGCAAGACGGTGGTTGTACAGCACCTTGAATCCGCCTCTTTTTACATAGTCCTGGTAAATGCTGTCCACTACGCGCGGCTCGAACGTCCATTGCTCGAACTTGCCGTAATGTTTTCCCACCTGCCGGTAAAATTCGAGCGAGAGGCCGCGTATGGCGTATTTGTTGCCGATGTCCGTAGCGCCGAGGCCGCCGGAGGTCAGCCCGCCGAGGCGTTTCCCCGGCTCTACCAGCAATACGGAGCGGCCGGCTTTTTTGGCCGTGTAGGCCGCGATCACGCCGGCGGACGAGCCGCCGTAAATACAAATGTCCACTTTATGCTGCGCGACTGCCGTCTGCAGGGCGAAACACAGCAGGAGAATGCTGATACTGGTCTTCATGAATGATATCTGTTGGTTGAAATGTTACGATGTTTTTATGGTGTTGCGAGTAGCCTTTTCAGCACCGCGGGATAGCTGTTTTTCTCCACGCCGCCGTCACCCCTCGTGATGCTGTCGCCAAAACACACGATCCGTTGCCGCGGCAGCTGGTTGTACACGATGAAGTCGTATACCGCCAGCCCGATAAACCGGTAGCCTTCCACGGTGGGATGCACGCCGTCGGTTCTCCCGGAATTTTCCACGTTCTGGATCAGCGAGTCCTTCCCCATTCCTACTTTACCGGCTTTGTCGAACAGCGCGCCAAGGTCCAGCAGCGAGGTGTTGTGTTGCGCGGCCAGTTCCCTGATGGCGGCGTTCACGGCCAGCCTTCTCCCGGACGGCCCTTCCTCTCCGTAATGCGAGCGTTTGTGACGCGTGAGCAGCAGCGGTTCGATGAACGGGCAGATGGTCATCAGCAGCACGCGGCTCTTCCGCGCCTGTATCTTTTCGATAAGCGTGGAAAGATTGCTGCGGAACTGCGGCAGCGGCACGTATTTCATGCTGTTCATGTCGTTCGTGCCGATCATCAGCACGGTAAGTTCCGGGGAATGCGCGAGGCAATCCTTATCGATCCGTTTGAGCAGGTCGACGGTGTTATTCCCGCCGACACCCGCGTTGATCACGGAGTAATCCTGCGCGCCTGTGTATGAAAAGCCGGGAAGACCGGCCAGCGCGCCAAGCGCGGTGGTGTAAAGAAAAGTTCTGCGGTGCATGGTATGCGTTTATAGATTTACTTTCACAGCCGGCGCCGAAAAGGTATCGATGGCGTTCGCTACCGGCAGGTACAGCGTTTTAAATTCAAGCGTGCCGGGTTCGGGCAGCACGTCCAATATGGTCAGGCTTTCTTCCGAAGGCACCATCATGGTATGCTGCACGCCGTCCGCATCGGTGAAGCTGAGCTTTGCGCCGGGCGAACGGGGATCGGCTTCGTCCCATTCCAGCCGCACCGTGCTGTCGACGATCGCCGCGTTTTTCAGCGTGCGGTTCAGCAGGTTGCTTTCGTAAAAATCACCGTACACGTCGCCGTTCACTTCCGTTTTGATGGACTGGTTGCCTTGCGCATTGTAGGTGTACACTTCAAAAAGATATGGCCCTTCGGGCATATCGTTTAATATCGTGCTGACGGTATCTACTTCATGGGTGCGCTGCACGTTCACTTCCACGGAATCCTTTTTGCGGTTCCAGTAAATCCTGCACGAAACGATGTGCGGATCGGCGGTGAGCAGCCATTCCAGCATAATGCGGTTTTTGCCGGGGGCCACCGTAAGCTCCGTCGCTTTGCCCGGGTACACTTTTTCCCCGCCCGGCGCAAAGTCTTTGTATCCTTCATCCGCTTTGTCGCAGGCGGCGAACATGCCGCCGGCCAGCAACAAGCCTGTATAGATCAGTTTTTTCATGTTTTCGTTTTTCAAATGATCACTGTACTTCGCCGAAGAATGTCAATTCGGCCATCCAGAAATAATCCGCGTTGCCAAAGGTCTGCACCATCTTGATACGCAGGTATCGCACGGCAGGCAGGCCTGCGGGGAATTTGAACTGGTGGCCTTCGGCCGCACGCAGCAGGTCTTCGTTGGAATTGACGCCTACCGGCAGACCGGAGGGTTTTACCACGTCGCAGTCCATCAGTTTCGTCCAGCCGTCGAAGCTGCCGTCGGGATTGTATTCGTTCGTGCCCCAGATCTCGTACAGCTGCGGGTCCCCGGCGCTGTACAGCAGGCTGGTTTCGTCGGTCGCGCCGCGCGGCACTTCGGAAAAGCGGCTCAGCCGGGCAGTTACGCCAAGGTCGAAAGTGATCCAGTGCGGTATGCCGGAGCCGTTGGCGCTGCGGAACCAGGTGGTGGTGGAGCCGGAGCCGCCCGCGGTTTTGTTGTTCCAGAGATTGCTCAGCTGTATAGAGCGCCAGGGCGTGGCGTCGGTAGGCAGCTTCATGCCGTTGAACAGCGATTTATCCAGCTCCTGCTCGAACAGCGGGGTGATCTGCTGCCAAACGGTGTCGGAATAGTTCAGCCACCTGTCGCGCACGAACAGCCCGAACCACTGCGGGGTGGCGTCAAAGCCGCGAACGGAAAATTCGCCTTCTTTCTGGTTCGTATAATACATGTCCGCCTGCACGGGATCGCCGTTGGCATCCCTGGTGACCACGCCGATCGCCACGTTGGCGGAATCCTCGTTCCTGAACCTGGCGGTGATGCCGCCAAAATCGCCGTTAAATTCCAGCGACCCGAAAACGGCCTGCACGGGCGGCGTAAGCGGGCGCACCTTTACGGTCACTGGCTCCGAGAGCACTTCGGTGCGGCTTACGGAATACAGCTTCACTTCTCTTTCGTCGGTGTTGCCAAAACCTTCGAGGGTCATGCTGGTGTTGTAAAAAGTGGAGATCGTCTCCATCGTGTTTCCCGGCCGCGTTTCGTACACTGCTTTTACGTACAGCAGCTCCGGGTCGTTCGGGATGTCGTAATGCAGCGTTACTTTACCGGGTAAGGCTTCCGAGGTGACGCCGGTTACCTGGCCGGGCGCGTTCCCGCCTTTGCCGAGCGGCCCGAGCGTTTCCTCCTTGCAGCCTGCCGCGGCAAAAAGGGAAACGAATATGCAGAGATAAAAGGTTCGCATGTTGTGTTTGCTTTTTTGTTTTCAGTTGATGAGCTTACCAGCCCGGGCTTTGCACCAGGTTTTTGTTTTCGATGAGATCTCCCTCTCGAACGGGCCACAGGTAATCCTTTTTACGGAACACCTGGTTGTAGATGTATTTTATCTGGTAATATTCCGCTACCGTTTTGCCGAACACGTTCCAGCCGGTAATGGGCTGGTTCAGCTGCGCTTCCGCTTCTTTCCAGCGGCGCAGGTCCCAAAAACGCTGTCCTTCGAACGCAAGCTCGATAAGCCTTTCCTGGTGGATGATCTTGCGCAGTCCCGGTTTGGTGGAAGGCGCGCCCGCGTTTTTCGCGTGCTCCTGCCAGGATATTTCCACGCCTTCGAGACCGGCCCTTTTTCTTACGAGGTCTATCCATTTGAACGTTTCCACACCGGGCCCCTGCCACTCGTTAAGCGCTTCTGCGTACAGCAGGTACAGGTCCGCCAGCCTGATCACGGGCCAGGGGTACGACTGGATGGTGATTTCGTTGGGGGATGAAACGGACTGCGGGTTCACGAGCTTTTTTGCCCAATAGCCGGTCATGGAATAGGCCCAGGCGTGGTTGTTGGCGATCTGCCCCAGCTTGGCTTCCATATACACGCTTTCATCGTCGTTGAACCGGCCCT
>CBINIO010000278.1:0-6068 GCA_966250725.1 uncultured Chitinophaga sp. | reverse complement strand
ACGTAATCGATGATCTTGTTGTCGATGAAAGAAGCGTTGGCAACGGCGCTCCAGGAGAAATCGCCTTTGCCGTCCTTGTACCCTGCGGTAAATTCCCAGCCTTTGTTCTGCACTTTGCCCGCGTTCTGCGTGGGCGCGTTCAGCCCGTACACCGCGCCGATGGGCAGCTCGATGAGAATGCCGCGCGTATCTTTCCGGAACCAGTCGGCGGTGAGGGTGAACCTGCCGCCGAGGAAGGCCGCGTCGATACCCACGTTGGTTTCCGCGGTGGTTTCCCACATCACCATGGGGTTGGCCCCGTTCACCGGCGCGATGCCGTTGGCGATGATGGCGTTGGTGCCGCCGAAAGTATAGTTCTGCCCGGCGTTGAACGTAGGCAGGTACGGGTAGTACGGACTGGAGGGATAGTCCGCGTCGTCAGCCAGTATCTGGTTGCCCAGCTCGCCCCAGGATGCGCGGAGCTTGAGCGCGGAAACCGTTTGCCGCAGCGGCGTGAAAAAGTTCTCCCGGTCGATGTTCCAGCCTGCGGAGAAGGAAGGGAAATTGCTCCAGCGGTTGTCCGGCGCAAAACGCGACGAACCGTCGCGGCGGATGTTCGCTTCAAAAAGATATTTGCCGTCGAAATCATAGTTGATACGCCCGAAATAAGAGCGCAGCGCGGATTCGTAAGCGTAGCCTTCGGCGCGCTGGCCGTCCTGCGAGCCGAGGTTCACCTGGCCCAGCTCGTTGTTGAGCAGGTTTTTGCGGTAACCTTCGTTGAAGGTGTATTTCGTGTATTCCTGGAAGTAACCCGCCATGGCTTTCAGGTTATGTTTGCCAAAGGAGCGGGTGTAGTCCAGCAGGTGCTGGAAGGTCACTACGTTGTTCGTCGTGTTGCCGTCGGTCACGGAATTGGGGCCCTGGTAAAATGTCGGGTCGCCCTGCGCGTTGTAATACTGGATGTCCGCCACGAAAGATTTTGTCTGCCCGTTGCGCATCACGTAAGCCACCGAAGGTTTGAAGTGCAGCCCTTCGAGTATTTCCAGGTCGGCGCCTGCGTTCGCCAGCAGGTCCCCGTAGTTCTCGCGGCCGTAGCTGGGCGATTCCAGCCATGCGGCGGGGTTGCCGTCGCCGATGCTGCCGTAATGCCCGTTCTCGTACTTGTACGGGATAATGGGCGAAATGCGGTTGAACTGGCGGATGATCTGCGTAAAGGCCGGCACGCCGGGATAGCTGGCCTGCGGCTCTTTGGTGATGGAATAGGTGTATGCGAGGTTGCCGTACACTTTCAGCCGGTCGGTCAGGTCCTGGCTGATGTTGAAACGGGTGGTGTAACGTTTGGCGTTGGTCTCTTCCATGATGCCGTTCTGATCGTACATGCCGAGGGAGAACGAGTACTGGCTTTTATCGGAGCCGCCGCTTACGCCGAGGTAATAGTTCTGCTGGATGCCGTTGCCCTGGTAGGCGTGGTCCAGCCAGTCTGTGTTCGGGTAGTTGTAAGGATCGGAGCCGTCGCGGAATTTGGCGATCTCGGCGTCGGTGTAACGCAGGGGTTTGCCTTCGTTTTGCAGCGCCTGGTTGTACAGCGTGGCGGCCTGCCAGGATGGAAGGAAGTCGGGCAGCGCGGTCGCGTTCTGCTTGCCTGCGTAGGTGTTGAACACGATCTGCGGGATGCCTTTTTTCCCTTTTTTGGTGGTAATGAGTATCACGCCGTTTGCGGCGCGGGAGCCGTAGATGGCTGCGGATGCTGCGTCTTTCAGCACCGAAATGGTTTCAATATCGTCCGGGTTCACATTGTTCATGGATGAAATAACGCCGTCCACCATCACCATGGCGTTGCTGTTATTGAGCGTGCCGATGCCGCGTACGCGGATGGTGCCGCCGTCTTTACCGGGCTGGCCGCTGTTGGCCGCTGTTACCGCCACGCCGGCCATGGTGCCCTGCAAGGCGTTGGATACGCTGGTCACGGGCCTGTTCTCTAATTGTTTTGAATCCACGGTGGCTACCGAGCCGGTGAGATTCACTTTTTTCTGTACGCCGTAACCCACTACCACCACCTGTTCCAGCTCGCTCTGCTTGGTTTCCAGCACTACGTTGATCTCTTCCTGCGTAACGGTCACTTCCTTGCTTTCAAAACCAAGCAGGGAAATAATAAGCACGGCATTGGGCTCTGCTTCGAGCTGGAATACGCCGTTGCCGTCGGTAAGGCTCCCTTTCTGGGTGCCTTTGATCCGTACCGCCGCACCGATCAAAGGCGCGCCGGTTGGGTCTTTCACCGTGCCCCGCACTTTAATGGGCGGCGTGGCTTCCGCTTCTTTCGCCATCGCGATGGCGGCGGACACGGCTTTTTCCTTGACGATCACCATGTCGTCGAGCAAGGTGTACACGAGCGGCTGGTTGCGAAAACAAAGGTCCAGCACTTCGCGGATGTGGCCGTTTTTCACCGTCAGCGTTACAGGCGTGGCCTTTGCCAGCTGTTTGGCGGTGTAAACGAACGTGTAGCCTGTCTGTTTTTTGATCTCGCGGAACACTTTGTCAAGCGGAGCGTTCTTTTCGGATAATGTGACGGTCTGGCTGACGGTTTTCGCGCTGACGCACATACAAACAGATAAGAGTAGCATAGCGGTGAGTTTCATAACCCGCATTTTTTTGTTAATTCTCTCCGGGAGAGAGGCGCAAAGGAGCTTTAAATGCATAGATTTGCATAGTTTGAGTGAACCAATAAAACTGTGTTTCGATAACGGGATAATTGGAAAAAGCTCGGACGTTTTTAGCGCCCTGCGGACCAGGCAGGGCGTTTCTTTTCCTCGCTGCTTTTACTTTAATATCAAAATCGTTTTTCCTTCTATTTTAAATTTGACCTTGCCTGTCAGCTCCAGCGCTTTCAGCACATCGGATATTTTTTTGTTCCTCGGCACATCCACAAAAAACAGGTCGTCCACCGTTTCCACCGTTTTTACTTCCACGTCGTACCAGCGGCTAAGCTGCCGCATCACCGTTTCGATGGGAGCGCCTTCGAACACGAAACGGCCGTTTTTCCAGGCCATCGTTTCCGCGAGGTTCACGTCGGTATCCACCGTCACTTTCCCGCCCTGCGCCACTTTTGCCTGCTCGCCGGGTGTTATCACGCGGCTGCCGCCGGGGGCGTTCACTTTCACGCTGCCTTCCAGCAGGGTGGTGCGCACCGTTTTTTCGTCGCCGTAAGCGTTTATGTTGAAGTGGGTGCCCAGCACTTCCAGCTGTACGTCGTTGGCGTGTACGCGGAAGGGTTTGTTTTTATCTTTCGCCACTTCCAGGTATACTTCGCCGGTGATGCGCACGATCCTTTCCTTTCCCACGAAGGCCGTGGGATAGGTGACGGACGAGGCCGCGTTCAGCCAGGCCTTTGTGCCGTCGGGCAGGGTGAGCCGGTATTCGCCGCCGCGGGGCGTGGTCATGGTGTTGAACAATACCTCCTCAGAAGCCTGTGCGCCTGCGTTGTACACGATCTGCCCGCCCGCCTGCTTGCTGATGCTGGTGCCGCCCTGCTGCGCCAATACGCCGTCCGCCGCTTCGTCCAGCACGATCTGCCGCCCGTTGGACAGCGTGAGCACGGCTTTGGCGCCGCCGGGCAATACGTCGTTGACGATATGCGCCGTCGTTGCCGGCTGCGCGGAAGGTTGGTGCCAGTAATAAATGCCGGTGCCCGCCAGCAGCGCCACGGCGGCGGCCACGGCGATACGTTTTATATACCGGAACCGCGGTTTTTCTTCCTCCAGGAAAAGATGGCCGATGATCCTGTTCAGCGCGGGACCGGCTTCTTCGCGCAGGCCGGCGTCGGGCTCATAATCGTTCCAGGCTTTCTCGAGCGCTTTTTTCAACGTGTCGTCGTCCTCCGCCTGCTCCACCCATGCGGCCAGCTCCTCTTTTTCCACCGTGGTGATGGAACCCTCAAAAAAGCGTGTAACGAGATAATGGACCCTGGCGTCAGACATAAGGTTGAATGTTTAATAACGGGAATATGCCCCTTTCGGGAAGTAAGACAAACGGGAGAACAAAGAGGCATAGTGGAGGGAAAAGTTTTTTTTGAAAACCCCTTTTTTGGATGGGTCACGGCCGCTTATCGGCCTTCGATCGGCCTTGCATCGGCCTTTCACGGCCGCCAGCCGGCCTTGTATCGGCCTTGGATCGGCCTTGCGCTGGCCGGGAATTGCCGGTCAGCCGGCTTTTAGCCTTCCCAAACCGTCATCAGCAGCAATACGAGGTAGATGGTATCCAGCGAGTTGGGGGACTGCCGCATATGTTTGCGCAGCGTGCGCAGCGCCTGTATCATATGGTTCTTTACGGTGCCGGTGGTGATCTGCAGCCTGCGGGCGATCTCTTCGTGCTTCACGCCCTGTTCGCGGCTAAGCAGGAATACGATCTTTTGCTGCGGCGGTAATTGCTGGATGGCGTGGTGCAGCCTTTCCTGGGTTTCTTTCAGCGCCAGGCTGCCCTGGGGAGTAACGGCGGCGGGCGCCTCGGAAGGGCCGGCCAGCTGTTTCAAAATAATCACTTCGCGCGCCATCCGCCGGAACCCGTTGATGGCCCGGTTTTGCGCCATGCGAAAAACATACCCCTGGAAGCTGTCTATCTGCAAAAGCGTTTCACGGTCTTTCCAGAGCTTCTCGAAAATGTCCTGCACGGCATCTTCCGCCGAAGCATGCGAGCCGGTAAGCCTGAAAACAAAACCGTACAATTTGTATTTATAGTCGTGGAAAAGCCTGGAAAACGCCATTTCATTCCCACCTGCTGCCAGCTGCAGCAACTCCTTCTCTGATTGCATACCCTTCTCGACAAATGGAATAGTGAATACTGTAGACCTCCGACAAATTTATCAAGAAAATGCATTCGCCCCGGTTTTTTTTGACACGCATATAAACCAGCGGTGCTATGACCCTGGTTCCGTATATGTTTCGTACCGCGGGAAAAGGTACAGGAACAGCGCCAGCGAAGCCGGGAGCATCACGCCCGCCGCCGGCCACCCGTAGCCGGCCAGCACCGCGAACAGCGTTATGAAGGAGATCAGCAGCACATACCGCAGGTGCACCTCCGCGTTCATTTTGGGGAAATACAGCAGGCTGCGGAACAGCAGCAGCATGGCTACCGCCAGCGCGGAGCTGCACAGCAGCGAAGCCCAGGGCGTTTTATTGGCGGCCATTATCGATATCTCGGGAAGAAAAAGAAGGAGGTAAACGCCCGCCATCCGCAGATATTGCCGCCACACGGGCTGCGGCAATCCGCGCAGGAAACCCAGGTAGGTATCGTCAAAGCCGCGGTGCTGCATCATCAGCTGCCCGTGCGCCATCACGCAAAGCATTACGCCCAGCATCAGCCCGCGTTCGTCAAAACCGCCGGTTTCGCGCAGCAGGTAAAATGTGAGCCACAGGATGCCCGCGCAGGCCAGCTTTACGCCCGCGATGCGGCGGGGATGATTGCTGAACAGCTCGTAGAGGAAATAAAGCCCCGGCGGTTTTACGAATCGCCGGTTGAGCCAGCGCTGCAAATGCCCGGTAAAAAAAGTGACGTCCGGCCGGTGCAGCTTGCGCTCGAAAACAACCGGCGGCAAAACGATCACCAGCAGGTTAAAACCCGCCACCACAAAGGCGGACAGCCAATGCCCCTTCGCCGCGCCCGCCGCCGCCGCAATGCCCGCATACACCAGCACGGGCATGTACATCCCGCCATAGATCAGCCGCCAGAGGCGCAGCCGCGCCGGTTTATCCATGCTGCCGAGCGTGGGGTACAAAAATTCGAACCCCTGCGTTTGCAGGGTTTTCAGCACAAACCCCGCGCATTTCAAAGCGTACAGGGCCCATACCGCCAGCACCGCCAGCAGGAAATACGCATTGCCCATAAAACCCAGCATGAGCGAATAGTGGTAGCCGATAAGGCTGCCGCCGTCCACCACGCCAAAAAGCAAATAAAATAACACGAGAAAAAAAAGCGTGTTCTGTATGTAGAACCGCTGCACGAAGATCTTCCGAAAAATACCGGCCGCTTTCCCCATCACACCAGCGTTACGTTTTTGTCAGCCACCCGCAGCGTGCCGTTCACCGGCAGCTCCCGCC
>CBINIO010000277.1:0-6076 GCA_966250725.1 uncultured Chitinophaga sp. | reverse complement strand
GGCGCAACGCCGCAGATCCGCATCCGCGGTTTTTCCACCATCAACAACAACGATCCGCTCTTTGTTATCGACGGCGTGCCTTATGAAGGCAAGCTCTCCTGGCTCGACCAGAACGATATCGAGACCATGCAGGTGCTGAAAGATGCGTCCGCCGCATCCATCTACGGCGCCAGGGCCAACAACGGCGTTGTGATCATCACTACCCGCCAGGGTATCAAAGGCCCGCCCAGGATCAGCCTCAGCACGTATTACGGCGTCCAGACGCCGCGCCGCGAGGCATTTCCCGAAATGATGAACCCGCAGCAGTATGCGGAATACCTGTTTGAGGCGTTCCGCAACGCCGGTCTTACGCCCGGCACCGCCGCCACAACCGGCAGCAACTACGGCAACGGCGCTACGCCTACCCTGCCCGAATACCTGCTGGCCGGCAGCGCGACAGGACAGAACGTTACCCCGGCGGACGCCGATCCGTCCAAATACAACTACAGCCGCGACGTGTCCACCTTCTACCAGATCACCAAAGCCAACCAGCAGGGCACCGACTGGTTCCGCGAGATCACCCAGAACGCGCCCATCCGCAATGTGCAGCTCGGCGTTACCGGCGGCGGCGACAATGCCACCTACGCGATCGGCGCCGGTTATCTCAACCAGGAAGGTATCGTGAAACACACCGGTTACAAACGGTATAACGTTCGCGCCAACACGAAATTCACGCCTTTCAACAGCCATTTCCGTTTTGGCGAGAACATCCAATACAGCTATGAAGAATTTGTGGGCGTGGGCGTTAACCCCAACGTGTCCGGCGACTACCAGGGCGAGGGCAGCGCATTCGGCTTCGCGTACCGCATCCCCGTGATCATCCCGGTGTACGACATCATGGGCAATTTCGCGGGCAGCCGCGGCGACAAGCTCGGCAACGCACAGAACCCGCTCGCGCTGCTTTACCGCGCAAAAGACAACATCAACAAACGCAACTTCTTTTTCGGGAACGTGTTTGGTGAAGTAGACATCGTAAAAGGCCTGATGGCGCGCACTTCCTTCGGTGTGCGTTATGAGAACTACAGCGGGATCTCGTTCACCTATCCCAACCTCGAATTTTCCGAAGGCAGCTCGGCCAACGGCATGTCCGAATTCCAGGGCTTCAACACCGACTGGACCTGGACCAATACGCTGACCTACAAATGGGAAGTAGCCAACGTGCATGCGTTGACGGTGCTGGCCGGCACCGAGGCCTACCAGTCGCGCAACCGCTTTCTTTCCGCAGGCCGCAACGACTTCTTCCTGCTCGGCAGTCCTGATTATTATTACCTGCCCGCGGGCGCGTCCAACATCAACAATACTTCCAGCGGCGGCGTAGGTTCGCTGTTCTCCATCTTCGGCCGCGCCGATTATTCGTATCTCGACCGCTACCTGGTGAGCCTCACGGTACGCCGCGACGGATCGTCCAACTTCGGTGAGAATAACCGCTATGGTACGTTCCCCGCGGGAAGCGTGGCCTGGCGTCTTTCCGAGGAAGGTTTCCTGAAAGGCAATTCCGTGATCACCGACCTGAAGCTGCGCGCCGGGTACGGCGTTACGGGCAACCAGCGTATCCCGGGCTTCCAGTACCTGGACCGTTACGAAAGCCTTCTGGCCAACGCGGCCTATCCGTTTAACGGCAAAAGCGTAGTAGCGGGCGTATGGCAAAAAGCGTATAAGAACGAGGATGTAAAATGGGAGGAACTGAAATCCCTCAACATCGGTCTTGACTTCACCCTGCTGGGCGGGCAGATCGACGGCGCTATCGACTGGTACAACCGCAAGACCACGGACATGCTGTACCCCGTACCGCTGCCCGCGGCTTCTGTAGGCATGGGCGCGTCGCCGTTCGTAAACATCGGCGATATGAAGAACGAGGGCATTGAAGTAGCGGTAGGCTATCACTACGGCGAACGCGAGAACAAAGCCTTCCAGTTCGACGCCAACGTGAACGTATCCCGCAACGTAAACCAGGTGCTTGCGCTCGCCCCTTCCGTGAAAGAGCAGCTGTACGGTACGTTCCGCAGTCTTCAAACTACCATCCTCAGACCGGGCGAGCCCTTCGGCTCTTTCTACGGGTATAAGTCGGAAGGCATTTACCAGAGCGACGACGACCTCAGCAAAAGCCCGAAATACAGCGGCGCCCGCGTGGGCGGCCCGAAATACGCGGACGTATCCGGTGACGGCGAGATCACCCCGGACGACCGTACCGTTATCGGCAACCCGCATCCCGACTTCCTGTACAGCCTCAGCTTGAATACCCGGTACAAGAACTGGTATATGAACATGTTCTTCAACGGCTCGCAGGGCAACGACCTGTATGAGGCCACGCGTTACTTCACCGACTTCAGCACCTTTGACGGTACGGCCAGCGTGCGTATGCTGGACCGGTGGTCGCCCAGCAACCCCGGCTCCACGATACACACGCCTAACAGGAGAGCGTCCGACTACGAGCTCGCTTCTTCCAGCTACTATGTGCAGGACGGCAGCTTCTTCAGGATGAAGAACCTCCAGATCGGCTACAACTTCAAAGTGGAAAACTGGTTCAAAGGTCATGTGCGCTCCCTGAAAGCATACGTGGGCGCCACCAACCTGTTCACCATCACCAAATACACCGGCCTGGACCCCGAAGTGAGCCAGACCAACTCCACCTTTTCGGCGCTGGGTGTGGACTTTGGCGTATACCCGGTGGGCCGTCAGTTTCTTTTTGGCATCAGTGCAGGTTTCTAACTTAAAAGAATTTGAAAATGAAAAGGATTCATAGCATCATATTATTGGCATGCGCAGCTTTTTTGGGTTCCTGCGGCGAAGGGTTTCTTGAAAAGACCCCGCAGGGAGAACTGATCCAGAACCAGATCGAAACACCGGCTGGTGTGGAAGGCATGCTTACCGGCGCCTACGGCCTCGTAAACGGCAACGTCAGCGGCACCTGGGGAAATTATTCTTCAGCGCCCAGCCAGTGGCTGTTTGGCGAAGTAGGCGCCGACGACGCGCACAAAGGCAGCAACAACGGCGACCAGCCCAACATGAACCAGGTGGAGCTGCACGACGTGTCTACCACCAACGATAATACCGAGATCATGTGGAACCGGTATTACGAAGGCATCGCCCGCTGCAACAATACCCTCCGCCTGCTGCAGGCGGTGCAGGCAGGCTCGAACAAGCTGACTGACGCAAGGGCCACGCAAGTGGAAGCAGAAGCCCGCTTTCTGCGCGCGCACTATTACTTTTTCCTCCGCAGGGTATTCGTGAACATTCCGTATATCGACGAAACCATTTCTTCCGCTGACGCGATGAAAGTGAAGAACGATACGGAAGTATACCCGATGATCCAGGCGGACCTGGAATTCGCCGTCAACAACCTGCCTCCTTCCTGGGGCGGGTCGGATGTAGGCCGCGCTACCCAGGCAGCCGCACAGGCCTATCTGGGCAAAGTGCTGTTGTACCAGGGAAAACATGATGAGGCGCTGCCCTACTTCACCGCGGTGATAGGCGCAAGACCTTCCATCGAAACATTGCCGTTCCAGAACAATTTTGACGTAACGAAAGAAAACGGCCCCGAAACCATTTTCGCCGCGCAGCACGCCATCAACCCCGACGGCGGCGGCGACAACGCCAACGTAGGCGACATGCTCGGCGGCTTTTATGGCTCCGCCCCGGTATCCTGCTGCGGGTTCTTCCAGCCTTCTTTCGATCTCGTAAATTCGTTCAGGGTAGCCGCGAACGGCCTGCCCATGCTCGACGGCAGCTATCGCACCAATCCTTACAAATCCGACTTCGGTCTTACCGGCGACGACAAAACCAATTACGAAGTGGACACCACCATCGCCTTCGACCCCCGCCTGGATTACACCGTGGGCCGCAGGGGCGTGCCTTACCGCGACTGGGGCATCATGCCCGGCGACGCCTGGATACGCGACCCCGCGTACGCCGGTCCGTTCGTTGGCGTGAAGCACATGGTAGACGGCGCGGTGAGAGCAACGGAAACGGTAGCGGGCGCGCCTTACATTACGAGCCTGAACGTAAATATCATCCGGCTGGCGGACGTATACCTGATGGCCGCGGAATGTTACGTAGAACAAAACAACCTCGACGCCGCGCTAAAGCTGGTGAACAAGATCCGCCTCCGCGCGTCGATGCTGCCGCCAAAAATGGTCGGCAACTCGCGTGCGGCAAAATATAACGTACAACAATACACTGTTTTTACAGACCAGACCCAAGCCCGCGCCGCCGTGCGTTTCGAGCGGCGACTGGAGCTCGCGCTGGAAGGCCACCGCTTCTACGACCTGGTACGCTGGGGGATCGCCAAGCAAACGATCGAGAGCTACTCCACGTTTGAAGGCGGCATACTGTCCGCATTCCTGGGCATACAGTTCGAGCCGAAAGACGAGTACTTCCCGATCCCGCAGCAGCAGATCGACCGCTCGCAGGGAGCTTTGACGCAGAATGATTGATTTTATTCTCTTGTGAACCCTTCGGCGCCTGTTCTATAGCAGGCGCCGTTTTTTTATTTCTAACAGCAGGAGATAGCGCGTAAGCTGTATCTTCATTTGTATAACCAGTCTTTATTTTTTTACTCCTCAAAAAAATGATCATGAAAACCGCTTTATTTACCTCGGTGGCCTTTGCGCTCCTGTTTTTCAGCTGTAACAAAAGTGATAACCCCGATAAACCAACGCTCCCGGATACGCAAAAGTATCCCGTACGTTTCGACGTGAGCGGGTTTGACCGTACCATTACGGAGTTTGGAAGAACTGATAGCTTGCCCGTCCATATCAGTCATTTGTACTATATCGTATATACGCCGACCGGTGAAGCAGTGCGCAATTTAGAGCAGACTGCCGGGGATGAAAACTTTGGCACGTTTCACGATTCATTGCCAGCGGGGAGGTATCATATCGCACTGCTAGCCACGGAAACTCCTGCGAACATACGGGATCACGGCCTGAGCGAAATACCCCGTTTCCTTATTTTCCCTTCGGGCGATGCTTTCTACAGGGGAATTGAAATTGATGTAAACGGAGCTGTGAACCAGATCGTAAGCCTCGACAGGATAGTGACCAGGCTGAAATTGGTTTTTACTGACAGGATTCCTTATGATGCAAAAGAGGTGAAGATGACAGTAGCCCAATATCCTCTTCCAGCGCCATCCGTATTCTCGCCCCTGATGGCAGCGCTTGATCTGTTCTCGGGTACGATGGCTACTCCGCATCCCGTCGATCGTTGGGACTATTCGGACATCGGCCGTTTATTCCTTCCGGAAGATAAGGGTATGATCAACTGGTCGATGGAGACCACGCTGCTATTACTGCAGCCAACTTCGGTCGCCGTTGAGCTCACAACTTTGACAACAACCGGATCGATGATCGCCAGAAAGGAGATTTACGATGTGAGGATGGAGCCCGGGAAAACTACGGTGTTGTCAGGTAACGGGTTTGATAACCCGGTCAATGGCGACGGAGTAAGTTTTATCATTAATGATCCAGTGTGGTCTGAAGATAGCATAGGGGTGGAGTTTTAGGTGTATTCTTCCAGCCGCATTTTTGTCCGCGGGGAACGGGGATGTGAAAGGAGGGCTTTGGATCAGGTAAAAGGCCTGTTTCCGCAGTCTGCCCGCCAGCTAGATGTAGTCTAGCGGCCATCTGCAGGCGGCGGATATCGGGCGGAAATGCATGGGCGCCCGGAGAAAAGGCGGACTTGATGCGGAAAGGATGTTGGGTTGTAGCGGGGCTTGGAGTCAGCCGGCGGAGGGAAGAAAGTGCGGATGCCGTCCATGGCAAAGCCTTGCGGTGGAGGGGCCTGCCGGGTAAATGCGGGAGTTTGTATGGTTTGAATAGTGAACTGCTTAAAACAAAATCTATCTGTTATGGCGGTGTGTTATTCCCGTTGAACGATGGCCTGTTCGCCGGTAGCAGCGGTCGGTTTGCCTGGTTCCTTTGGCAGCGGGCGGGATAATGTTTTGGGGGACTGCGTTTTTGTAGGAATCGCTTCCCGCGCCTCCGCTACAGCCAGTATATCAGCAGCCATATGCTTCCGGCTATGCGTTATCTCCCCGTTC
>CBINIO010000276.1:0-6093 GCA_966250725.1 uncultured Chitinophaga sp. | reverse complement strand
GGTCACGTCTTCGGCCGATACGCCGGTTACCTGCAATACGCTGTTCACTTTTTTCAGCACGGCGCCTTCCACGTTCACGATCACGGAATCGCCGGGCACGTAATTGGCGGCTGCGGCGCCGAGGGCGATGGAAATGCCGCGCAGGCCGATGCGGCGCCCGTCCTGTATGCACAGCAGGCCTTCGGGCAGGTTGCCGCCGGAATGGTCGGATACCACCACGCCGGTGAGCTTGCTGGAACCGAACATTTTTTCTTTTGTCAGGGTCACGTCCTCCCCTTTATAAAGATACCGGAGATCGTACATGGAAAAGTACGGGCTGATCTGCGCGCCGGGATACCGGTCTTCCGCGCAGCCCCACAGACCGGCCAGCGAGAGTAAAAGGAAAGAATATATGAGCGTCTGTTTCATTATATTTTTTTTTTGCTTTACAACTTGTCTTTGTTCAGTCAGATGCTTATGGTTTCTGCCACCATACCTGCGTGGAGATCACGTCGGGCCCCTGCGCGGCCACGGCCAGCTTGTAATTGGTAGGGTTGGTGGACTGCACGTACACGGGATAGGTCATCCTGGCGGGCATCACGCCGTCGTTGCGCAAACCGGCGCCTTTGGGCAGCACGGGATGACCGGTGCGGCGGTATTCGAACCATTGCTGCATGTCTACCAGGAACAAAGCGTAGTATTTCTGCAGATGGATCATTTCCATTTTCTGCTCGTCGGTAGCGGCGTCGTTCCATTGAATGTCCGCATCCGTCAGGTAGGTCACGATGTTATCCTCCGGCCATTCGGGCAGCCAGTACTGTATGCCTGCCAGCACGCCGTCGTTGTATTCCGTTTCCAAGGTGCCGGTAATAATGCCTTTCACCATCAGCTCGGCGCGGATGAACTTGATCTCCGCATAAGGGAACATCAGGCCGGTCATCGGGTCGTTCATCAGCGTAAGCGCGCTGGTGGTGGAATAGAAATAAGATCTTTTCTGCGGGTTCTCTCCCACCGCATACCCGCTGGGTATGCCGATGTACGCGCCCTGCGAGGGAGCGATGCGGAACCTGTTGGCAACACCGCCGCCCCAGGTGGGGATGTCGATGCGGGGATCGTTCCACGATACGAGGTGATTGATAAAGAAGGAAGCGACGCCGGGCGAGGAATAGTCCTGCGCGCGCACGCTCATCAGCGGCGACACGAAGGGGCCCACGCCGGTCCATTTCAGCACGGCTGACTCGCTTACTTTGCTGATCACGGGATATTTGCTGCCGGGGGCGAGTATCTCCTGGATCTTTGCAATGGCGTCGGCGGACACGTCCTGTTTATGCATCACTCTCAGCAGCAGGCGGAGATACAGCGAGTTGCCGAACTTGCGCCATGCGCTTGCGCTGCCGTTATATACCGGGTCCGCGGAAGTCTGCTGGAGCGTTACGTTCGCGGTCAGCAGCGTATTGGCCTCTTCCAGCCTTTTAAAGATATCCAGGTAGATCGCTTTCTGGCTGTCGAACGCCGGCTCGTAAATACCTTCTTCCTTGGCGAGGTTGGACTGGAAATAAGGAAGATCGCCGTAAGTGTCGGTCAGGATGGAATACATCCACGACTGGCAGATGAGCGAAATGCCTTTATAGGTGGCACTGTCTTTTTCATTCGCATACCGGTAAATGTCCTTGAAGTTCGTCAGCTCGATATAAAGCCCGTTGTACAGGTAGTCTGCCCAGGTGGAGCGGAAATCGTACCGGAACACGGTGCCTTCCGCATCGCTGGGGTTTACCGTTACCTGCATCAACTCGTTGTTGAAGTTGCGGTTGCGGAGCTGCAGGTATCCCAATGTGCTCACCAGCGCGGGCGCCAGCAGCTGCTGCGGCAGCGCGGTGGGCGAGTTGTTCGGGTTCGTGTTCACTTCTTCGAAGTCCTTGGTGCAGGACGTGGCCATCATGCTGACGAGCGCTGCGGCCAGTGATAATTTATAGATGATTCGCTTCATTTTTTTTCAAATTAAAATCCAACAACAAAGTTAAAGCCGATGGTACGGGTAGACGGGAACTGGCCGGTCTCGAAGCCCTGCACGATATCCGTGCCGGACATGGTGCCGAACTCGGGATCGAACATCGGCCAGTCGGACCAGATGAACAGGTTGCGGCCGTACACGCCCACGCTTGCTTTTTGCAGGCCCAGCCTTTTCAGCGTGCGCGCGTTGAGGCTGTAGTCGAGGCGCGCTTCCCTGAATTTGATGAAGTCGGTGCTGAAGGTGCTGCCTTCCGCATTGTCCGTACCGTAATGCGAGCGGTAATATTCGTCGATGTCTTTTGCGATCACGTCGTTGGTCCTGTATTTCCCGTCGGAGCCCATGATCACGCCGTTGCCGATGATGCCGTTATAGCGGCCGGGAAGCGTTTTGGTGAGCTTGCCCTGCTCCGCGAGCTTGTAGTGCATCAGCGAATGCGCCACGGCGCCGAACTGCCCGTCGAACTGAACGTTCAGGCGGAAACCTTTGTAGGAGAAACTGTTGGTGAGGCCGAGCTTCCATTTCGGGATGGTGTTGCCGAGGTATACCACGTCCTGGGTGATCTTGGCGAAACCGGTCCTTTCATCATACACCACCTGGCCGTCCGGGGCGCGTACGTATCCCCTTCCATAAAGGTCGCCCATGCTGCCGCCAACGCGCGCAACGATCTGCCCGCCGCCAACGCGGCCGGTCCTGATCACCACGGAGCTGTCCAGCAATTCTTCCACCCTGTTCCGGTTCGTGGAGAACACGACGCTGGTGTTCCATTTAAAACCGCTGCGGGAAGAAACAGGCGTGCCGTTCAGCGCTACTTCGATACCGGCATTGCTTACCACGCCCGCGTTGATGAGTATCTGGCTGTAGCCTGAGGCCCTGTCCACCACGCGGTGAAGGTGCTGATTTTTTGTATTGCCGATATATGCGGCCACGTCAAAGCCCAGGCGGTTCTTGAACATTTTTGCCGCCATGCCCACTTCATAGGAGTTGGTACGGAGCGGCTGGAGGTTCGGGTTGGCGAGCAGCGTGGGGTTCTGCAGGCCGCCGCTGTACAGGCTTCCGGCGGTAGCGTAGTTGTAAGCGGTGAGATAAGCCGAGGTGCCGCCGCTGCCCACGCTGGCCGCGGAGAACCTGAATTTCGCGTAATCAAACGCATTGGGCAGCTTCGCTACTTCCGACAGCACAAAGCTGGCGTTGGCGGAGCCGTAGAAAAAACCTGCCGCATCGGAACGCAACGGCGTCGCCAGCGGGCTGCCATAGTCCTGGCGGCCGGTGAAGTCTACAAACAGGTAATCCCTGTAAGCGAGGGCCAGCATGCCGTACCAGCTGTTGATGTTGTACTTGCTGCTGTAGGGCATGGTGACGAGCGGGCCGGCCGCGTTGGACATGGAATATACGCCGGGAATGATCAGCGAGTCCGCGCGTACTTCGTCCTTGTTGTAAGTGTTGCGCAGGATGCTTCCGCCTGCGGTGCCTGACACTTCGAAATCGGCGCCGATCTTTTTGGTATAACGCAGCAGGAAGTCGGAGCTGTATTCCATCCCGAATATGTTCTGCGTGCGGTAGCTGCCTTTCTGGAGCTTGGAGCCCGCGTCGTACGGGCGTTTCTGGGCGCGCTGCTCATAACCGAGATCCAGCGAGGTGCGCACCTGCAGGCTCAGGTCTTTTGTAAAATCGTAGCTGGCCGAAATGTTGCCGGTGACCGTATGGCGGTTGGACAGGTTGAGGAATTCGTAAGCAACCGCGTAAGGGTTTTCGGGATAGGAGCTGTAGGGGAATTTGATCCTCCTGTTCTCCTCGCCGTTCACCCAGTAATTGCGCAGCCAGTCCAGGTCAGCGTTAGGCTGCCAGAAAATGTACCAGTACATGATGGACTGGTTGCCGTAACCGGCGCCGGGCAGGTTGTCGCTGGACTTGTTGGTGTAGTTCACTTTGGAAGTGATACGCAGCTTGTCGTTCACTTTGGAGTTTACGGACAGCGCCACCGTATTGCGTTTGTACCCGGTGTTCGGCATGATCCAGCTGTTGCCCACGTTGGTAACGGAGAAACGCGCGGTGGTCTTGTCGCTGCCTCCGTCCACGCTGATGGCGTTGGTATAGGTTTCGCCGGGGCGGAAATATTCGTTCACTTTATTGGTGTAAGGCACCCAGGGCGTTCTTTCCTTGCCTACCGCCTGCAGCTCGGGATCGTACTGGAAAAACTGCTGGCCGTCGAAACGCGGGCCGTACGCGGAGCTGGTGCCGCTGGTGCTGTTGCCGTCCACCGTAGTGCCGTAGGAATAATAGGCCATGCCGTCGAGGCCCTGGCCGTATTCGAACTGCAGGTCGGGCCAGCGGTTCACGTATTCGCGGCTGGAGTTGGAGTTGATCGTCACGCCCAGGCCTTTCTTTTTGCTGCTGCCCGATTTGGTGGTGATGATCAACGCGCCGCCCGCGCCGCGCTGGCCGTACAGCGCAGCCGCGCCGGGACCTTTCAGCACGGTGATGGTCTCGATGTCGTCGGGGTTGATGTCGTTCAGGCCGCTGCCATAGTCCGCCGGCATATTGTCGCTGCCGGTGCCGTACACCGATTCGCCGGACACCGCGGTGCGCGCGCCGCTGGAGTTGTTGATCACCACGCCGTCCACCACGATGAGGGCTTCGGTGGTGCCGGAGAGGCTGCTTTCGCCGCGCAGCACGATCCGGTTGGAACCGGTGGGGCCGCTGCCGGAGCGGATCAGGTTGAGACCGGCCACTTTACCGGAAAGCGCGTCCGTCCAGTTATTGGAGACCGCGTCGGTGAGCTGCTCGTTGTTTATCACGGTGGCGGCGTAACCCAGCGCCTTTTCATCGCGTTTGATGCCGAGCGAGGTCACGACCACTTCGTTGAGGCTTTTGGGATCCGGCAGCAGCTGCACGTCGAGGCGTTCCGTTTTGTTGACGGCAAACTGACGGGGAAGATAGCCGATGAATGAAAATATCAGGGTGTTGGCGCCGGGGAGCACGAGGGTGTAAGTACCGTCCGGGGAAGTGACGGTGCCTTTTCCGCCGGTTTTGGTCTTGATGTTCACCCCCACGAGGGCTTCACCTTTTTCATCCGTCACTTTGCCTCTCAACACGATAGTGGAATCTGCCCGGAACGTATATTCCGCCGTGCGGGCTTCCGGATGAGAAGCGCCAGGATAGTTCATGTCAGCCTTACCGAACGCAATGCTACTGGCAAACAATTGCAGGCCGGAGATAAGTAGGAAAAAATGTTTCATTCAACAAAGTTTTGTAAGTAATTATAACCCCGTTATACAGTTGGAAAAGACGATACTATTTTAAAAAGGTTTTAAGATTTCGGTTCAGCTTAACGCGCGCAAAGGTATATGGAGCGGTTTTAATGACAATGTTAAGTGATTATTAAGCCGGTGTAATACCACAGCAGCGTGGGGGAACGGGAGGTCAGGGCACACGACGGGCCACAGCGGCTCATTCTGAGAAAAGCGACGTAAAACATTCATAGCGTTGCTGACTTTGGTCTGTTGCTTTAAAAGAGACTTAAATTATTGGTACGGAAAAATGGATAGGCTGCGGACGGCGGTGGGCCGGGCAACATACGTGAAATTCTGAATACTTTTTGGCCGTTGAGCCTTTCGAACGCCCGAAATCCTTTCTCATGGTGCATTACGACCGGCCTTGCGCCGGGTATGCCGTGGAACTCGCCTGCTTTTATCTCATCATCAGTTTGGGACAATGCTAAAGTAGAGAAAAAACGAAATTAAACAAAATTAAAATAAAAATAATTATTCAAAACACTATATGAAATATAGCGAAAGAAAATACTTTCATAAATGAAACCACTTTGCGCGGGAAACAAAAGGAGCGTAAAAGGGGAAAACGGGGTTATAAAGCGATCCTTCGCGCCGTGCTCTGCAGCACCAGCACCCAGTCCTGGCCGTAGCCGGAGGAAGGCGGCCTGAAAGTATGACGGCCCTGGTTATCGATGATGCCGGAGGGCTTGAATTGCCCGTTCCGGGGGTTATACCAGCCGGCCTGCAGCTTTGCGCCGCTCACCCGGCCCAGGTTGTCCGTAAAAGTGCGGCCCGTACAGGCGTATATGTACGCATAATCTTTCCCTCTCAACG
>CBINIO010000275.1:0-6109 GCA_966250725.1 uncultured Chitinophaga sp. | reverse complement strand
CTTGAGCGGCGGGGCGCTGGCGCAGTACGGCGGCGTGCTGCTTTCCACGGAAAGGCTGAACAAAATTCTCGATATAGACGAGCGCAATTTGCAGGTGACCACCGAGCCCGGCGTGATCACGCAGGTGCTGCAGGACGCCGTGCGCGAAAAAGGACTGTTCTACCCGCCCGACCCGAGCAGCCGCGGCACCTGTTTTATCGGCGGCAATATCGCCGAGAACTCCGGCGGGCCCAAGGCCGTGAAATACGGTGTGGTAAAGGATTACGTGCTCAACCTCGAACTGGTGCTGCCCAACGGCGACGTGATCTGGACGGGGGCGAACGTGCTCAAAAACGCCACCGGCTACAATCTCACGCAGCTGGTGGTGGGCAGCGAAGGCACGCTGGGCATCGTTACAAAGATCGTATTGCGGCTCATTCCGCTGCCAAAGCACGATCTGCTGATGCTGGTGCCTTTTAATTCCGCGGAATACGCCTGCGCGGCCGTGAGCGCGATTTTCCGCGCGGGGTACACGCCTTCCGCCCTGGAGTTTATGGAAAGGGACGCGCTCTTGTGGGTGACGCAATTTGTAGACAGCAGCATGGTGAAGATTGACGACGGCGTACAGGCGCATCTGCTGATCGAGGTGGACGGCAACCATCCCGACACGCTGTTCCAGGAAATGGAGGCGATTGCCGCGGTGGTAATGGAATTTGACTGCGGGGAAATACTTTTCGCGGACAGCCACCAGCAAAAGGAAGAGCTCTGGAAGCTGCGCCGCAGGGTGGCCGAAGCGGTAAAAAGCAATTCCGTTTATAAGGAAGAAGATACGGTGGTGCCGCGCGCGGAGCTGCCCCAGCTGCTCAACGGCGTAAAAGCGATCGGGCAGCGGTACGGGTTTAAATCCGTGTGTTACGGGCATGCGGGAGACGGCAACCTGCATGTGAACATCATCAAGGGGGATATGAGCGAAGAAGCCTGGAACGGCACGCTGAAAGAAGGCATCCGCGAAATATTCTCGCTCGTAAAGAGACTGGGCGGCACCATTTCCGGCGAGCACGGCATCGGGCTGGTGCAGAAAGATTATATGGACGTGATCTTCAGCAGTCAGCAGCTGCAGCTGATGAAGCAGATCAAGCAGGTGTTCGACCCCAACAACATCCTCAACGCCGGGAAAATTTTCGACTGAAAGAAACGTTAATGCCTATGGCAGACCGGGGGAAAACCGATAATTTAGCTACCAATAAAAACAGACCATGAAACGTATATACCTGGCCGTTATCCTGATGATATGCGCGCATGCAGCATCCGCGCAGTATTACAAAACAGATACCGCGCGCGGCTTCGACCCAAGCCGGGTGATGGTGGGCGGCAGCTTCGGCATGGCCTTTGGCGATTATGCGCTGGTGAATATCTCGCCGATCATCGGTTACCGTTTTTCGGAGATGTTCGCAGGCGGCGTGGCGCTCAATGCGCAGCTGTCGTGGGAGAAAAGGAGAGAGTTTGATGAAATTATAGCCCGCTATAATTATAGTATGTTTGGCGGCGGTGTATGGGGGAGATTTTATCCTATTCCGCAATTATTTCTCCAGGCCCAACCGGAATACAACAGCATCAGCCAAAAAATCAGGAATTATACCGTAGATCCCGTGACCACCGAGAAACACCGCTACGGCGCGCACAGCCTGCTGCTCGGCGGCGGCTACGCCCAGCCCATCGGCGGCAATTCCGCTTTCGTAATCATGATCCTCTACGATGTATTGCAGGATGACAATTCGCCATACCGCAACCGCCCTGTGATCTCCGCAGGCGTGAACCTTGGGTTCTGATCTTCTTCATACATCACATTTCTCATGCCGCGTCATTCAGCGTCATTCCGGAGGGTTCCATGCGTATGCTCACCCTTCCGGCTGCCTTTTTTGTGCTTTTTCTAACATGAAATCCCTATTTTTAGTTTTATTCTAACGTTTACGTCAAAATCTGTACATGGCACCTGACCAGAACCAGTTCATGTCGCCTGGCATATTTATCGTTTTTATCGCCAGCTACTTTTTCCTGCTATTGCTCATCTCATACCTGACCACGCGAAAGGCCGACGCACAGTCATACTTCATCGGCAACAAAAATTCCGTCTGGTACCTGGTGGCGATCGGCATGATCAGCGATTCGCTGTCTGGCGTTACGTTCATTTCCGTGCCGGGCAAAGTAGAGACGGCTTCCTTCTCCTACCTGCAAACCATTCTCGGTTACGTGCTGGGCTATATCATCATCGCCACGGTGCTGCTGCCGTTGTATTATAACCGCAATCTCACGTCCATTTACACTTACCTGCAACAGCGTTTCGGGCCCGTCACGCAAAAGATGGGCGCCGTGTTCTTTATCCTGTCGCGGCTCGTGGGCGCGGCGGCGCGGCTGTTTCTCGTGGCGGGCGTGCTGCAGCTGTTCGTGTTCGATTATTATCATGTGCCCTTCGCATTGTCCGTGTCCATCATGATCGCGCTGATGCTCGTGTATACTTACCGCGGCGGCATCAAAACGCTGGTATGGACGGACGCGCTGCAATCCACCTTCCTGCTGCTGGCCGTAGTGCTCACCATTGTGGTGATCTGCTCCGACCTCAACTGGAACCTGGGCGAGCTGATCAGCAACGTGGCGAACAACCCGAGATCAAAAACATTTTTCTGGGACTGGAAGGCGCATAACTTTTTCCCCAAGGAATTTTTTGGCGGTATGATGATAGCCGTTACCATGACGGGTCTCGACCAGAACATGATGCAGAAGAACCTCAGCTGCCGCTCGCTCGGCGAAGCGCAGAAAAATATTTATTCCTTCAGCATCATGCAGCTGGTGGTGAACGTGTTTTTCCTCAGCCTCGGCGTGCTGCTGTACGAATACATGAGCGCGAACGCGCTGCAGATACCGCTTGGCGAAGACGGGCGCAAGCTCACCGACCAGGTGTTCCCCATGCTGGCGCTCACCCATCTCGGCACTTTCGCCAGCATCATCTTTATCGTGGGGCTTACGGCCGCCACTTTCTCCAGTGCTGACAGTGTGCTTACCACGCTCACCACTTCCTTCTATATCGACATTCTCGGCCGCTCCACCGAAGGAATGGACGGGGAGAAAAAACGCCTCCGGAACATTATTCACGTTTGCTGCGCCATCGCGCTGCTGCTCACGATATTATTGTTCAAGGCATTTAACGAAAGCGCCGTGATCGATACCGTGCTGTTCCTCGCCACCATCACTTACGGGCCCATGCTCGGACTGTTCGCCTTCGGCATCCTGAACAAGCGGCCCATCGTGGATTACGGCTCGGTGGTGGTGTGCCTCGTATCGCCGGTGCTGTGTTTTATCCTGGGAAAATATTCCGCGCAATGGCTGGGCGGTTATCATTTCGGCAACGAGCTGCTGATCGTGAACGGCCTGTTCACGTACATCGGTTTGTGGCTGTTCTCCAAAAGCAAACCCGCCTTACAGCCGTTGCCCTAAAAAATTGTAGATTGTAAAACAAAATTGGATAGCAGATGAATGATTTGTTAAAGAACCTGCAGATGCGGGACTGGACGGAAACCAAGGCGCATTCCAGCTGGCAGATATTCAAAATCATGGCGGAATTCGTGGAAGGTTTCGAAGCGCTGGCGAAGATCGGCCCCTGCATTTCGGTGTTCGGCTCGGCGCGTACCCGCGAAGGCAATCCTTATTACGAGCTGGCCTGCGACATCGCGTGCCGCCTCGCGCAGGACGGTTTCGGCATCATCTCCGGCGGCGGCCCCGGTATTATGGAAGCGGCCAACAAAGGCGCGCAGAAAGCCAAAGGCAAAAGCGTGGGGCTCAACATCCAGCTGCCGCACGAACAATACGCGAATCCTTATCTCGACAACGATAAAAGCCTCAACTTCGATTATTTCTTCGTACGCAAAGTAATGTTCGCCAAATATTCGCAGGGCTTTGTGATGATGCCCGGCGGCTTTGGCACGATGGACGAGTTTTTTGAAGTCGCCACCCTCATCCAGACGAAAAAAATGACGGAAACCCCGCTGGTGCTGGTGGGAAAACAGTACTGGAGCGGTTTGCTGAGCTGGATAGACGAGGTGATGATGAAAAAAGAAAGCAACATCCATCCCGAAGACCTCGACCTGCTGAAGGTTTTTGATACGGCGGACGAAGTGGTGGAATATTTCCGTGTGTTTTATACGACCAACAAACTGCGGCCCAACTTTTAGTATTATTCCATTAACATATACGTATGGATGATATTTATCCAGTGTAAAAAAATTAAATACATTTATACAGTCACAGCCTATAGCGGACCATTATAAGATGTTATATGGTCAATTAGTTGTGTCTTTTAATGGTTAACATGGGGTAAAGAGCCTGATAGTACTATCAGGCTCGATTTGTTTGTGGCTGACTGATAATTGCTTAGGTTTGCAAAAAAAAAGGCATGGAGGTAATATCAGGAGAGATTCAGGCGTTTGCAGAGAAGTACACGGCTCCCGAACCGGCGCTGTTATACCGCCTGCACCGCGAAACCTACCTGAAAGCAGACCAGCCGCACATGCTGAGCGGTCATGTACAAGGCCGGTTCCTAACAATGGTGAGCCAGATGATGCGCCCGCGGCGGATACTGGAAATAGGCACCTTCACCGGTTATTCCGCCATCTGTCTTGCGCAGGGGCTCGCGGAAAACGGGCAGCTGCATACGATAGACGTGAACGAGGAGCTGGAGGAAATGAGCGGCCGTTACATCGCCGAAGCCGGCCTTAGCGACCGCATTACGCAGCACATCGGTAAAGCGGCGGAAATTATCCCGCAGCTGAACGAGGTGTTCGACCTCGTGTTCATCGACGCGGACAAAGCGGGTTATATCGCGTATTACGACCTGGTGTGGGAGAAGCTGCGGCCCGGAGGTTTTATGCTGGCGGACAATGTGCTTTATCACGGCGAGGTAGTGTTGGGGGAAGAAGAACAAAGCAACAATGCCAAAGCGATGATCCGTTTCTGCGAAAAAGCGGTGGCGGACGGAAGGGCCGAAACCCTGCTGCTGACGATGCGCGACGGCGTGCTGCTGATCCGAAAAAAATGAGCGGCAGAAGAACAAGACCCATTAAATTCGACATATACATGCAATTGAAGTCATACTGCCTGGCCGTCTGTTTGCTGTTATGCGTTGCGCTGAGCGCCGCTGCGCAAAAGATGAGCACTGCACAGTACATCGACACGTACAAGAACATCGCGATGGAAGAGATGCGCCGCTCCGGCGTGCCCGCAGCCATCAAGCTCGCGCAGGGCATTCTCGAAACCCAGTCCGGCAACGGATGGCTGGTGCTCAACAGCAACAACCATTTCGGTATAAAATGCAAGAACAACTGGACGGGCCAAAGCGTGAACTACGACGACGACGAGCGCCAGGAATGTTTCCGCAAATACAGGTCCCCGCTGGATTCCTATAAAGACCATTCCGAATTCCTGCGCAACAATCCCCGCTACAAATTCCTGTTCGACCTCAACCCGGAAGACTACAAAGCCTGGGCCTACGGTTTGAAAACGGCCGGTTACGCCACCGACAGGAATTATCCGCAGCGTCTCATCAACATCATCGAAACTTACCAGCTGCAGCAATACAACGCCATCGCGATGAGCAAACAGCCGATCCCTGCAAGTCCTTCGCTGGCGGGCGATCCCGGCTCCTACGAACCCGTGGCGCAGCAGGAGAGTACCGTGGTGGCCGCCCCCGAGCCCGCCGCGAAAAAATACCCGGTGGACACCGAGTTCCGCATCAACAACCGTAAAGTGATATTCGTAAAGGCAGGCACCGCGCTGATCCAGGTAGCCAGCAAATATGACATCCGCCTCAGCTCCCTGCTCAAATACAACGACCTCGCCAAAGACCTGCCGCTGCTCGAGAAAGACATGCTCATTTTCCTGCAGAACAAAAGCAAACGCGGGCAGAACGATTATCACATCGTGGCGCCGGGAGAAACCCTGCACGACATTGCGCAGGCCGAAGGCGTGCAGCTGCGCTGGCTCCGCAGGCGCAACAAGCTCGACGAAGGCGATCAGCCCGCCGCGGGCGAAAGAGTAGCGCTGGACGGTTACGCGTCCTCCAAACCGCGCCTTGGCAGCA
>CBINIO010000274.1:0-6113 GCA_966250725.1 uncultured Chitinophaga sp. | reverse complement strand
GAGGTCTCCGCGCCGCCCGACTATCGCTGGGCAGAACATTGCGACCCCGTTCGTGAATTATGCAGGCGGCTACTGGAGCCAGTATTATCCCGACCTGGTAACTTACCGCGCGCTGCTGAGCAAGATATCCGAACAAACCGATCCGGCCTCGTTCAACAACGTGAAGTATATGGCGACCATATTGCTGGCGTCCAAAACGCTGCGCATGCTGGATTATTATGGTGATATCCCGTACAGCCAGGCGTCGATGGCCAACGAAGGAAATGAGAATTTCCGCCCGGCCTATGATGCCGCGCCGGATGTATACAAAAGCGTGCTGGAAGATCTGAAAGAAGCGGCGGACGGGCTTTCCGACGATCCTTCGCAGGTGAGCATCGGCGCGTCTGAAAGTTATCTCGGCGGAGACGTTCTCGCATGGAAAAAATTTGGCAACGCGCTGCGCCTGCGTTACGCCGTGAGACTGTATAACAAGGAGAACGCACTGTCCTCGGCGATCATCGCCGATATTATCAACGGCAACAAACCGCTGCCCGACAACCAGCAGCCGGGCAGCCTGCAAAAGGACAATTTCGGCTTCTGGCCCCATCTCGTGGCGCCCGCGTCCACCATCAGGGCATCGCTGGACAGCAAATGGAATTCCTACCGCGAACTTTCCATTTCCAACATGCGGATGAGCAGCAACGTATGGAACCAGATGTCTTCCACCAACGCTACCGACGGCTCCGGCATTTTTGATCCCAGGTGTTACGTGTTTTTCCAGACGAACGACGCGGATCTTTGGGTTCCGCAGCCGCAGGACGGCTCGCAGACGGAAGGCGGCACGCCTTACATGGGCGATCTTACCGCCCGCAAACCCATCGGCACCGATCCTTCCAGCAAATTCGCGGCGTTTAATTTCTGGATCGCTTACGACAGGCTGTTTTATCCCATACTCGTGATCACCGAAGCGGACGTGCACTTCCTGCTGGCGGAAATCTACCAGCGCGGCATGGGCGTTCCGAAAGACATCGCAAAAGCAAAAACGGAATATGAGACCGGCATCCGCTCGTCCGTGGATTTCTGGTATGCCTATACCGAACTGTCCACCGTATGGACGACCAAACCCACCGCGCCCACGCCCGCCGAGATGACGGCGATGCTCACCAATCCAAAGGTCGCATACAACGGCGCGAACGATGCGGACGCGTTAAAGAAGATAGCGACGCAGGCCTGGCTGGCTACGATGATGCAGCCCTGGGAAGCCTGGGCCATCGTGCGCAGAACGCAGCTCACGCCGCGCGATCCCGCGTTGCCGCCGCTGAGCATCAACCGCATGCCTTACCCTGACGATGAAAATGTAAATAATCACGAAAACTGGCAAAAAGCCAGCGGTGGCAAATCGCCCACCGACCAGGTGTCCGTTAAAGTGTACTGGATGCAGTAGGACTGCAGCAGATTATCCTGTGTGCGCGTTCCCGTCTTCGTGGCGGGAACGTTTTTTTTGTGTGAGCTTATCTGTAAAAAACGGTCTTTGCTGCGCTGATGCGCAACCGGCTAAGACGCTGTTCATGGGAAATACTAAAACGGCTTCACCGAAGGATCGAGCAAACGCTGCCATTCGGGGTGGCGTTTGAGGTACGCATGCACCAGCGGGCACAAGGGCACCAGCGTGTACTGGTTCTCTTCCAGGTAAGCCAGCGTTTTTTCCACCAGCGCGGTAGCGACGCCTTTGCCTTCCAGCTCCGCGGGCGCTTCGGTATGTATCAGCCAGACCTTTTTGCCGCTTTCCTTGTAGTCGATGAACGCGGTATGCCCGTCCACCGTCAGCTCAAAATGATGGATGCCCTCATTTTTTACGAGGGGCAGCGGCTTGTATTCTTCTTTCATAATATTCCCGGTATTTACGTTTCAAATATAACGATACCGGGGAATTTAAGGTTGCCTCAGTTGGAATCCTGCCGCTGGCCCGTGCCGGGCACGCCGGTGGAAGTGTTCGTACTGTCGGGCAGCTCTTCTTTGGTGAGCCCGCGCGCTTCATCCGTTCCGTCGGGATTGTCTTTTTTGATGTTGTCGCCGGTGGACGAGGGTTTTGCGCCGGGTTTGTTGTCCGGTGTTTTTTCCGGGTCGGGTTGTTCGATGGGCTTTTTCATGGTCAAGATTTTTTATTTGTATTCCGTTTGTTCGCTTGTGTAATAAGTGGTGCGGCCGCCTATTTCCGTATGCTCGATCCTTTTCCCGCCGGGGCTTTTATCTTTCCCGTGCTTATGCACTTTCATAAAGTCGCGCACTTCGCCGGCGATGATGCCGGGGTGGTCTTTGCTGATGATCTTTACCGCGTCTTTCAGCACTTTTTTGACGGCCCGCGCCAGCCTGCCGACGGCTTCCGGCGGGATCTTCCCCGCCAGCGAAAAGGGCGAGATGCGCGCTTCGTAAAGGATTTCGTCCGCATACGCATTGCCGATGCCGCGCACTTTATGCTGGTCGGTCAGCAGTTTTTTGATGCCCGCCCGCGAGCCGTCCAGCAGCTTTTTGAGATAGGCGGGGGAAAATTCTTTTGACAGGGCGTCCGGCACATTCACGGGTTCCGGGTCGGGCGTGAGCCGCGCTTTTTTCTGCCAGTCGGTAACGGCCAGCATGGAGCCGTCGCTGAACTCCAGCGAAAAAACGGTGTGCGCGGGAGGATCGTTCGTGTCGCTGTACACCATTTTGCCGTGCAGCATCAGGTGAACGCCCAGCTGGCGGCCGTTGCCAAAACGGAAACGCAGCTCCTTGCCTTCGCGGTAGATCTTTTTGAGGGGCTGGCGGAGGAAATCCTTTTTCCAGGCGCCGGCCTTGGAAACTGCTTTGAGCTTTTTGCCCTTCAGCTTTTGCTGAAGATGTTTGCTGAATACTTCCAGGTCAGGTAATTCCGGCATATCTTGATTTTATTCGTACCAAAGGAATATTTCTTCGCCGATGGCGTCGATCAAACCCTGATCGTCCACCCCGTCCAGCTTCCAGCCGCTTTTCATACAGCGGATGGTGCCCACATACTCGCCGTTGAGCGTAATGTCGAGCTGGTCGCATACGCCGTCGTGGCAGGTTTGCGATATGGGGAGCGCATCGCCTTTGTAACTTTTTCCTTCGTATTCAAATTCGATCGGCACGGGCTCCGCTTCCAGCTGCGCGATCAGCTCCTGCAGCATTTTTACCAGCCGCTTTCGCTGCGTTTTGGCGGTGGCGCTCCATTTGTCGTTGCCCGCGCGTTTGTGCGCCAGCTTGTATTTCAGACCGGTGAGGCTGGTGGTATAGTCGTTCGCGTTCAGCTTGCGCACGTTCTGATGCGCCATGATGTACCAGTGATATTCCGTGCCCACGGGCACGCCGGAGCCTTCGGGCGCTTTTCCCGCGCGGCGTTTGGTAACGGCGTAGGTGCACTCCCAGAGATCGGGAGTGATCTTTGTTTCTTTCCACACGCCCTGGTCGTAATTCCATTTATGCGATCGGCCCACGCGCATGCCGGTGTAATGCTGACCTTCAAATTCCTTAAATTCATTGTAGGTTTTAGCCAGGTCTTTTTTTGCTTCTTTTTGCTGCCGGGCCGCTTTCTTTTTCGCCGGTTTGCGGACGGCGGCCGCCTTTTTTGAAGAAGTCCGGGCCTTTGTTGCAGTCGGTGCCATATGGTTCCGTTTTATTTCAATGGCCCCACATACCATGCCAGCGCCAAAGCTGTTTCGCCCGGCAGGAACAAAAACGGTACCCGGATTGTATACATTTCACTACCAAAAACCGCACGGAATGGACGCACATCAACAAAAACAACAGGCATTGCTAAACGAGTTCTCCACCGACCCGCGCAAAGGGCTCGGGAGCGAAGAAGCCCGCCGGCGGCTGGAAGAGCATGGCCCCAACGAGATCAGCAGCACCCGCCGCATGTCTCCGCTCATGATCCTCCTGCACCAGTTCAAAAGCCCCGTGGTGTACCTGCTGGTGCTCGCGATGGGCCTTTCCATGTTCTTTCAGGAGTGGCTGGACGCAACGGCCATTGCCGTGGTGATACTGCTGAACGCGGTGATCGGTTTTATTATGGAGTTCCAGGCGGAAAGATCGATGGAAGCGCTGCAAAAGATGACCTCCCAAAACGCCCGCGTGCTGCGCGACGGCCGCGTGCAGGAAATCCCCTCGGCGGACATTGTGCCCGGCGACATCATGCTGCCGGACGCGGGGGACATGATACAGGCGGACGGCCGCATCCTCGAATCCACCGACCTGCAGGCCGACGAGTCCGCGCTTACCGGGGAATCGCTGCCGGTGGACAAATCGCCGGGCGAGCTGGCGGCCGATACACAGCTGGCGGAAAGAACGAACATGGTATACAAAGGCACCTTCATCCGCAACGGCAACGCAAAGGTGCTGTGCACCGCCACCGGTATGAAAACCGAGCTGGGGCACATCGCGCATATGGTGGCCGGGGCAAAAAAAGCCGCCACGCCGCTGGAAAAAAAGCTGGAAAGCTTCAGCAAACGCCTCATCGGCATCACCGTGGTGATCGTGGTGCTGATATTCGGGGCGGGGCTGCTGAACAAGGAGCCCGTGCTGGAAATGCTCAAAACCTCCATCGCGCTGGCGGTGGCGGCCATTCCCGAAGGGCTGCCAGTGGTGGCTACGCTTGCGCTGGCGCGGGGCATGATACGGATGGCGCGGCAGAACGTGATCGTGAAAAAACTTTCCGCCGTGGAAACCCTTGGCGCCACCACCGTGATCTGCACCGATAAAACGGGCACTCTTACGGAAAACAGGATGGAAGTGACGGACGCGCTGCTGCCCGCCGTGGAATGGCATACAAAGGACAAAAGCCCCGAAAGCGACAACTTCCGCTGCATGCAGCGCGTGGCCGTACTCTGCAACAACGCTTCCTTCGACGGCGACAAAGGCATCGGCGACCCGATAGAGGTGAGCCTGCTGCATTTCGCGGAGGCGACCGGGGCGGATGTTGCGCAGATAAGGGAAAAATTCCACAAGCTGAAAGAAGCCCCCTTCAATTCGGACACCCGCGTAATGGGCACTTTGCATAAAGATGAAAATATGTATCTCGTTTCCGCCAAAGGCGCCATCGAAAACCTGCTCGAGATCTGCTCCCATTCCCTGCACGACGGCGCCGCCAAAGAGCTGACGAAGGAAGAACGCCGCGAATGGATGCAGCAGACCGAACGGCTCGCCGCCTCCGGCCTCAAAACGCTCGGCTACGCTTACCGCGAGCTGAATGGCGAAACGGCCCAGTTCATGGAAAACCTCGTCTTTCTCGGCATCACCGGTTTTATGGACCCGCCCCGCCAGGGCGTGCAGGAAGTGATCGGGGAATGCCACCAGGCCGGCATCCGCGTGATCATGCTCACGGGCGACCACCCCGCCACCGCCGCGCATATCGCGCACCAGCTGGGCATCAGCGACAACGAGCAGGACGTGGTGACCGGCCGCGAGCTGGAAGCCGGGAACGACGCCTGGGCGCAGCGCAGCGTATTCGCCCGCGTAAGCCCCAAACAGAAGCTGGACCTCGTGAACGCCCTGCAGGAAGACCACCAGATCGTAGCCATGACCGGCGACGGCGTGAACGATGCGCCCGCGCTGAAAAAAGCGGACATCGGCATCGCCATGGGCATCCGCGGTACGCAGGTGTCGCAGGAAGTGGCGGACATGGTGCTGAAAGACGACGCGTTCGAATCCATCGTGTCCGCCGTGCGGCAGGGCCGGGTGATCTTTACGAACATCAAGCGGTTTATCGTTTTCCTGCTGTCGTGCAACCTCAGCGAGCTGCTCGTGATCGGGCTGGTAGCCACGGCGGGCCTGCCTTTCCAGCTGGTGGCCATACAGATATTGTTCATCAATCTTATCACCGACGTATTCCCCGCCATGGCGCTGGGTTTTACGGAAGGCGACGAAACCGTGATGCAGCGCAGGCCGCTGGACCCGCGCAAACCCATCATCAGCAAAAAGGCCTGGGGCATGATCTGGTTCTACGCCGCGGTGATCGGCGCCAGCGCGCTCGGCGCGGCCTTTACGGCAGAGCATTTCCGCGAAGGGGACGTGGACGTGCATGCGGCGAACAACGTGCTGTTCTACACCATCATCCTCTCGCAGCTGCTGCACGCGCTGAA
>CBINIO010000273.1:0-6127 GCA_966250725.1 uncultured Chitinophaga sp. | reverse complement strand
TAATAAAGACGGAACATATAGAATGCCGTCATCAGCGCGCCAACTAACGCCAGCGCGTATACGATCTTGTTATAGCCGAAAGGGTGCGCGAGTATCTCGTCTTTGGAAAAGAAGCCGCTCAGCCCCGGTATGCCCGCGATGGCGAGGCAGCCGATCAGGAAAGTAATGTTGGTAACGGGCATCCATTTTTTGAGGCCGCCCATTCTGCGGATGTCCTGCTCGCCGCCCATGGCGTGTATCACCGAGCCGGAGCCGAGGAACAGCAGCGCTTTGAAAAACGCGTGCGTCATCACGTGGAAAACGGCGGCAGTGTAAGCGCCCACGCCCAGCGCAATGAACATATAACCCAGCTGGCTCACGGTGGAGTAAGCCAGCACCTTTTTAATATCGTTTTGTTTCAGCGCAATGGAAGCCGCCAGCAGCGCGGTTACCAGGCCAACGATCGTTATGATCGCCTGGATGTGCGGGGCCAGCGAATAGATCACGTTGCTGCGGGCCACCATGTAAATACCCGCGGTCACCATCGTGGCTGCGTGGATGAGGGCTGACACGGGCGTAGGACCGGCCATCGCGTCGGGCAGCCAGGTGTATAAGGGTATTTGCGCCGACTTGCCCATGGCGCCGATGAACAGCAGCATGGCGATGGCGAAAAGCACGCCGCTGCCTTCGCCGAGGGCGGGCGCTTTGTCGAACACTTCGGAGAACGTAACGGAGCCGAACTGCTGGATGAGCAGGAAGATGCCGAGCAGGAAACCGAGGTCGCCGATGCGGTTCATGATGAACGCCTTGTTGGCGGCCTTGTTGAAACTGATGTTTTTGAACCAGAAGCCGATCAGCAGGTAAGAGCAAAGCCCCACGCCTTCCCAGCCGATGAACATCATCACGTAGTTGGCGCCCAGCACCAGGATGAGCATGGAGAACACGAAGAGGTTGAGGTACGCGAAATACCGCGCGAAACTTTCACCGCTTTCCTCGTGCATGTAGGAAGTGGAGTAAATGTGTATCAGCGATCCCACGCCGGTGATGATCAGCAGGAACAACGCGCTCAGCTGGTCCACCTGGAATGCGAAGGGAATATGCAGGCTGCCCACGCTGATAAAATCGAACAGCGAAATAACCTCCCCGTCGAAGCCCGGCTGCCTTACTTCGAAGAAGATGAGCAGGCTGATCACAAAAGCCGCCAGCACAGTGCCGCTACCTATCACGCCGGTCAGCGATTTAGGTAAATAATTCCGGCCCAATCCATTGATCAGGAAACCTAACAACGGTAAGAACGGTACCAGCCAAACAAGATGTATCATCGATCTATACTATTTTTAAATTCCTTTAGTTTTTCAGTCTGCTGAGAATATTGATGTCCACCGAATGGGTATTGCGGTACATCATCACGATAATGGCGAGGCCCACGGACACTTCCGCCGCCGCCACCACCATCACGAAGAACACGAAGAGCTGCGCGGAGGCTGCGTCTACGCGGCCGGCGTCCACCCACATTTTGGAGAAGGCCACCAGCAAAAGGTTCACGGCATTCAGCATCAGCTCTATGCACATAAAAATGATGATCGCGTTCCTGCGCATCAATACGCCCATGATCCCGATGCAGAACAGGGCGATGCTGAGAAAGATGTAATATTGAACCGGCATGAATTCGTTTTTTATTTTTTACCGATGACCACAGCCCCTACCATGGCGCTGAGGAACAGCACGCTGCTCAGCTCGAAGGGTACTACGTAATGGGTGAATAATGTTTTACCAAGGTTGGCGATCAGCCCGATGTCCGTCGGGTTGCCGGACTGGATGGCGGGCACGCTGGCGTCGCGCAGCGCGGCTACCAGCACCAGCAGCAAAGCGCCGCCGCTGATGGCCCCGGCGTATTTCAGCCAGTTGCGTTTCTGCGGCTCGATGTCCGCGTTCAGGTTCATCATCATCAGCACGAACAGGAACAATACCATGATGGCGCCGGTGTAAACGATCAGGTGCACCACGAACAGGAACTGCGCGTTGAGCATGATGTAATGCCCGGCAATGGCCACAAAGCAGGTGATCATGCAAAGTACGCTGTTCACGGGGTTCCTGCTGAGGATCACGCCGAGCGCCGCCGCAATGGCCACTGCGGAAAGCACCGTAAAAATAATCATATCAATTCCCATTGCCGTATTACTTGTTTACAGTGATTGGATGTTTAGGATCGGGGATCAGCAGGTCTTCTTTCCCGTAAATGAAGCCTTTGCGCTGGTAGTTGGCCGGCGCGAAAGTTTCGGTCATGTAAATGGCCTGTTTGGGGCAGGCTTCTTCGCAGAACCCGCAGAAAATGCAGCGCAGCATGTTGATCTCGTAACGCGCGGCGTATTTTTCCTCACGGTACAGGTGCTCTTCTCCCGGCAGGCGCTCGGCCGCTTCCATGGTGATGGCTTCGGCGGGGCAGGCTACGGCGCAGAGGCCGCAGGCGGTGCAGCGCTCGCGTCCTTCCTCGTCGCGGTTGAGGATGTGCAGGCCGCGGAACACGGGGCTGAAGGGACGTTTCTCTTCAGGATAGTTCACCGTCGCCTTTTTCTTGAATATATGCGAAAGGGTGATGCCCATGCCTTTGGCGATGGCCGGTAAATATAGCTTCTCCCAGAATGTCATGGGCCTCCTGTCTACCGGTTGCGCCCTTTGTGTTAATGCTTGCATATAATGAGTTTCAGCGTGATCAAATTTTAAAAACCGCTCTGGCGGTACAGTATCACTGCGCCGGTAATGAGCATGTTCAGCAAAGCCAGCGGTATCAGCACTTTCCAGCCGAGCTTCATCAGCTGGTCGTAGCGGAAGCGCGGCAGCGTCCATCTTACCCACATAAAAAAGAAGATAAAAGCGAACGTTTTCAGGAACAATGCGCAGATGCCGAGAATGGTGACCAGGTTGGGACTGAGTCCCAGGCTGTCCATATACGGGAAGCTGTAGCCGCCGAAGTACAGCGTGGCCATCAGCGCGGAGCTGATGAACATGTTGATGTATTCGGCAAAAAGGTAAAAGCCGAGCTTCATGGACGAATATTCGAGATGGTAACCGCCGTTCAGCTCGTTTTCCGCTTCGGGAAGGTCGAAAGGCGTGCGGTTGCATTCGGCGAACGCACAGATAAGGAAGATGAGGAAACCGACGGGCTGGAGGAGTACGTACCAGACGCCGTCGCGCTGCTGCTCCACGATGTCTTTCAGGCTGAGGGAGCCGCTGATCATAAACAACGCGATCAGCGCAAGCCCCATCGGCAGCTCGTAGGAGATTACCTGCGAAGCGCCGCGGCAGGCGGCCAGCAGGGAAAATTTATTGTTGGATGCCCAGCCGCCGATCATGATGCCGTACACGCCCATGCCAACTACCGCCATGATCCACAGCACGCCGATGTTCACGTCCGCGATCTGCAGGCTTACGGCGTAGCCGCCAAAGTCCAGCACATCGCCCCAGGGAATTACCGCGCTGGTCAGACAGGCCGTGAGCATCGCCATGGAAGGGCCGAGCACGAACAGGAAATGGTTGGCGGTGGAGGGGATGATCTCTTCTTTGAAAAACAGCTTGCCGCCGTCGGCAAGGGGCTGCAGCAAACCGAAAGGCCCGGCGCGGTTAGGCCCGCGGCGGTCCTGTATCCACGCGGCCACTTTGCGTTCGGCCCAGGTGGAGTACATGGCTATCAGCAGGGAAATCGCCAGCACCGCGGAAATCAGCCCGATCTTTTCATAAAAAAAATACATGTCGATTGATGTCAGATCCATATCTCGCTTTATTGAGCACCATTATTTTTTGGAAAATCGTTGGAATGGGCGGGCCCTTCTATCTTGCTGAGGTCCACCGCCGGCTGGTTCACTTCGCTTACCGAGTGGATGTTCATCAGCAGCTTCGGCTGGCGGCCGTCCATCACTTTTGCCACGGTTTCGTGCGGTTTGTGCACGCCTACGTAGTGGCCCTGCGAGATCACGCTGTAACGCGCTACTTTACGCGGCCCTTCTATCACCCAGTCGCTGATGTCTTTTTTCTCGAAGCGGCAGGTATCGCAGATAAATTCTTCCACTTCGCCGTATTGGTCTTTACGCGCCGTTACGCGGAACACTTCGTTGCCGCGCATCCAGAGCACCGTTTTGCCGCAGCATTTATCGCAGTCGCGGTGCGCGTCCACCGGCTTGAGGAACCATACGCGGTTTTTGAAACGCGCCGTTCTGTCCGTCAGCGCGCCTACGGGGCATACGTCTATCACGTTGCCGATAAAGTCGGTCTGGTCGAGCGAGGCTTTGATATAGGTGCTGATCTCCGAATGGTCGCCGCGGCCGAGAATGCCGTGCTGGCGGTTATTGGTCAGCTGGTCGGCGGTGAACACGCAGCGGTAGCAGAGTATGCAGCGCGTCATGTGCAGCTTGATGTGCTCGCCGATGTCTTCCTTTTCAAAGGTCCTGCGTTTGAACTCGAAGCGGGTGCCGGATACGCCGTGCTCGTAGCTGAGGTCCTGCAGGTCGCATTCGCCGGCCTGGTCGCACACGGGACAGTCCAGCGGGTGATTGAGCAGCAGGAATTCCACCACGCCTTTTCGGGCGTCCAGCACTTCGGGGGAAGTGATGTTGGCCACTTCCATCCCGTCCATCACGGTGGTGCGGCAGCTGGCCACCAGCTTGGGCATCGGGCGGGAATCCGCATCCGAGCCTTTTGTCACTTTCACGAGACAGGTGCGGCATTTGCCGCCGCTGCCCTGCAGCTTGGAGTAATAACACATTGCGGGCGGCACCACGTCGCCGCCGATCTGGCGGGCAGCGTTCAGTATGGTGGTGCCCGGCTCCACTTCCACCGGGATGTTATCAATTTTGACCTTGAATAATTTCTTTTCTTCCGCCATTATAAAAAAGTAAAAAAGAAAAATAATGTTGTTTTCTTATCACACATGCTGCGATCACACCGCGGCTGCCACCGGCAGCGGGTCCGCGTAATGCGCCAGCCCGAAGTTGCGTTTCACCGCTTCTTCCGGATGCGTCACATGCCATTCGAACTCGTCCCTGAAGTGGCGGATGGCGGCGGCTACGGGCCATGCGGCCGCGTCCCCGAGGGGGCAGATCGTGTTGCCCTCTATTCTCCGCTGTATGTCCCACAACAGGTCTATATCGCTCATTTTGCCTTTTCCGTTCTCGATGTTGAGCAGCACTTTTTTCATCCAGCCGGTGCCTTCGCGGCAGGGGCTGCACTGGCCGCAGCTTTCATGATGGTAAAAGCGCGCGAGGCTCATGGTGTGGCGCACTACGCACTGGTCTTCGTCCAGCACGATAAAGCCGCCGGAGCCCATCATGGAGCCGGTGGCGAATCCGCCGTCGTTGAGGCTTTCGTAGGTCATCATGCGGGTTTCGCCTTTCGCTGTTTTGAGCAGCAGGTTGGCCGGCAGGATGGGTACGGAGGAGCCGCCGGGGATGCATGCTTTCAGGCGTTTGCCGTTGGGGATGCCCCCGCAGTATTCGTCGGAGTAGATAAATTCTTCTACCGAAATGTTCATGTCGATCTCGTATACGCCGGGCTTGTTGAGGTTGCCGCAGGCGGAAATGAGCTTGGTGCCGGTGGATTTGCCGGTGCCGTATTTGGAATATTCGTCGCCGCCGATGTTGATGATGGGCACTACGGCTGCCAGCGTTTCCACGTTGTTCACCACGGTGGGCGATTGCCACAGGCCTTTTACGGCGGGGAAGGGCGGCTTGATGCGCGGGTTGCCGCGTTTGCCTTCCAGCGATTCTATCAGCGCGGTTTCTTCGCCGCAGATGTAAGCGCCTGCGCCGCGCTGCACGTAAATGTCCAGGTCAAAACCGGTGCCCTGGATGTTTTTGCCGAGCCATCCATTCTTGTGCGCGTCGGCGATGGCTTCTTCGAGTATATCGGGTATCCAGGCGTATTCGCCGCGGATGTAGATGTAGGTGCGGTTTGCGCCGAGGGCGAAGCTGGAGATCAGCAGGCCTTCGATGAGCAGGTGCGGGATAAATTCCATCAGGTAGCGGTCCTTGAAAGTACCGGGCTCCGATTCGTCCGCGTTGCACACGAGGTAGCGGGGCACGCCTTCCGGTTTCGCCAGGAAGCTCCATTTGAGCCCCGTGGGAAAACCCGCGCCTCCGCGGCCGCGGAGACCGCT
>CBINIO010000272.1:0-6182 GCA_966250725.1 uncultured Chitinophaga sp. | reverse complement strand
AGCGGCCCCGTCACGTACGGCTGCCCGGCATACGGCTGGAAATAAAGCGCCGCCAGCGCGCAGATAAAAGCGAATACCGTAAAGGCATGCATCACGCGGTGGTTGCGCCGTATTGCCACCAGCAATACCGCAATCACCGCCGCCCCGCTGATAATGAGCAGAGGTAGTAAACTGAAGAGATCGGATGCAGACATACCTTTTGTTTTTTATTTCGTTGAATGGACGGCCACTGAAGGCATGGCCTTTTGCGCCACGTTGATCACCGGCTGCGGGTACACGCCCAGCCAGATGATGGCCGCCACCAGCGGCACCATCATGAGCATCTCGCGCAGGCTCAGGTCGGGCAGCCTGTATTCACGCTGCGAAGTGCCGAAAAACACCTTCTGCATGATGCGCAGGCTGTATATCGTTGCGATCACCAGCCCGATGGTGGCCGCCACGGTGATCCAGGGCGCGGCCTGCCAGCTGCCCGCCAGCACCAGGAACTCCGCGATAAAATTGCCCAGCCCCGGCAATCCCAGCGACGCCATGACGAACACCATCGTAACCACGCCCATCTTCGGCAAAGCCGGCCACAGGCCGCCCATCTGCTCCAGCTCGCGCGTATGCAGCCTTTCGTACAACGAGCCCGCGATCATGAACAATGCGCCAGTGCTGATGCCGTGGGTGATCATCTGCATCACCACGCCCTGGTACGCCAGCGCGTTGAACGCAAAAGCGCCCACCAGCACAAATCCCATATGGCTCACGCTGGTGTAGGCCACCAGCCGTTTGAAATCGGTTTGCGCGTAAGCGAGCTTGCCGCCGTATAAGATGCCGATGGCGCCCAGCAGCATTATCCAGGGCGCGAAGAACTGCGAGGCTTCCGGGAACATCGGGATCACAAAACGTAAAATACCGTAAGCCCCCGTTTTGAGCAGCAGCCCCGCGAGGATCACGGAACCGGCGGTGGGCGCTTCGGTATGCGCGTCCGGCAGCCAGGTGTGGAAGGGAAAGGCCGGCAGCTTTACGATAAACGCCAGCAGGAAGCCCAGCATCAGCCAGCGGCCCGTTTCCACGGCCATCGGCGTATTCAGCAAAGCGAAGTAAGAAAAAGTGAAAGTGCCGGTGGAAGCATGATGGATGAAATACATCCCGAGTATGGACAGCAGCATCAGCAGCCCGCCCGCCTGTGTAAAAAGAAAAAATTTAAACGCGGCGTACACCCTGTTCCCGTGCCCCCAGATGCCGATCAGGAAATACATGGGGATAAGCATCACTTCCCAGAAAAAATAAAACAGGAAAAGGTCCATGGTGAGAAATACGCCTGTGATGCCGCCGATAACGAACAATAAATTGAAATGGAAAAAGCCGCTGCGTTCCTTTATCTCGTTCCACGACACCATTACGGACAATGCGCCGAGAAAAAATGTAAGCACCAGCATCAGCAGGCTCAGCCCGTCGAGCGCCAGCGAAAAGCTGATGCCGAAACGCGGCATCCAGGGCAGCTCGTAGGTTTGCAGCCAATGGTCGCCGGTAAGGTACACCTCGTTTTGCACCTGCCACCACATGCCGACGGAGAGCGCCAGGCCGACGAGCATCACCAGCAGGGCCACCCAGCGCGGCAGCGTTTTGTTCACCGCCGATGCAAGCCAGGCGGCAAACGCGCCCAGCAAAGGCAACAATATGAATACGGGTAGGCTCATGGTCCAATATGTTTAATGATCTTTAAATCGTTGTCAGAACGCGTATTCCCGCCAGATGATCACCGAAAGGATAATGACCGCTCCCATCACGATGCCCATCACGTACCAGCGGAGCACGCCGTTCTGCGTGGCGGACATTATCCGGTGGAAACCGCGCGTAACGGCCGCCAGCCCGGTATACGCCCTGTCGATCACATCTTTTTTGTTTATTCTCGCCAACCGCACAAAAGGCTGCACGAACAATACATTATAGGCCGCATCGAATCCCCAGCCGTTCTTCAGGAACTGTTTGAGCACCGGGGGGAAAGGCGCGGCGAGCAAACGCCAGGCCAGCCAGATACCCAGCACGCACAAGGCGAACGTAAGCCCCTGCATGCCCCATTCAAGCTCTATGCCGCCATGACTGACCTCAACGGCAGGCAATACCGGCGACAAAAAATCGCTGAGCAAAGTAACATGTCCCAAGGTATGCGGCAGCTCGATAAAACCTGCGAGGGTGGACAATACCGCCAGTATGTACAAAGGCACCATCATTACCGGGCCGGGCCGGTGATGCACATGCGTTTTTTCCTGTCCGAAAAATACAAGGAACACCATCCGCGCCGTATAGGCCGCGGTGATGAACGCCCCGAGTATGGCGGCCAGCGAATAGAACGCGCTGCCTCCCGCGGCGGCGCCCGCCAGCCAAACGATCTGGTCTTTGCTGTAAAAGCCGGAGGTCACAAAAGGCAGCGCCGCCAGCGACGCGGAACCGATGAGGAACGCGAGGAACACGCCGGGCAGCGATTTGCGGAGCCCGCCCATTTTGAACATATCCTGCTCATGATGCAGCGCCACGATCACCGCGCCCGCGCCGAGGAAAAGCAATGCCTTAAAAAATGCATGCGTCACAAAATGAAAAATGCCCGCGCTCCACGCGCCCACACCGAGCGCGAGGAACATGTAGCCGATCTGGCTGATGGTGGAATAGGCCAGCACGCGTTTGATGTCCGTTTGCACGAACGCGCTGCAGCCTGCGAGCAATAAAGTAACGGCGCCGATAACCGCGACGGCCGCCTGTGCGGAAGGAGAAAGCACGAACAGCACGTTCGTACGGGCGATGAGATACACGCCTGCCGTCACCATCGTGGCGGCATGAATGAGGGCGCTCACCGGCGTAGGGCCGGCCATGGCGTCCGGCAGCCAGGTTTGCAGCGGCAGCTGCGCGCTTTTGCCCACCGCGCCGCCCAATAAAAGAAATGCTATCAGCACGACGGCCGGGTCGCCGGCAGACCATAATTCCTGCGCCCTCGAAAGCACCGTGCCCAATTGCAGGCTGCCGGTATGCTGCACCAGCAGGAACAGCGCGATGGCCATCGCCGTGTCGCCCACGCGGGTAACGATAAACGCCTTGCGCGCAGCCGCGCCGTTCGCGGGATCTTTGTACCAGAAGCCGATCAGCAGGTAACTGCAAAGCCCCACGCCTTCCCAGCCAAAGTACAGCAGCAGCAGGTTGTCGCCCAGCACCAGCAGCAGCATGGCGCCCACAAAAAGGTTCATGCAGGCGAAAAAGCGGGCGAAGTCGGGATCGTCTCCCATATAACCGGTGGAATATACATGAATGAGAAAACCGACGAAGGTGATCACGAAAGTGAATGCGAGCGACAACGCGTCGAGCCGCAGGTCCATGCCGATGCGGAACTCGCCGACGCTTACCCAATCCCACAAATGCTGCACGTACCCGGCGGAGCCGTCCTGCATGAACTGCAGCCCGGCGATGATGGTCACGAGCGCGGCCAGCCCCACGCTGCCGCAGCCGATGAGGGCCACGCCCGTGTTGCCGATGCGCCGCGAGGCCAGCACCAGGACCAGTGCGCCGAGAAATGGCAAAGCCGGTATCAGGTAGATCCACTGCATAACGGATTGTTTTTTTGGTTATCCTCTCATCTTGCTCGCTTCGTCGCTGTCCAGCGTTTTGAGCTGGTGATAGATCTGCAATATCAACGCAAGGCCTACGGACACTTCCGCCGCGGCCATCGCGAGAATGAACATGAACATCACCTGCCCTTCCGGCTGCCCCCAGCGCGCGGCCGCAACGATAAAGGCCAGCCCGGCCGCGTTCAGCATGATCTCCACGCTCACCAGCATAAAAATGATGTTCCGCCTGATCAGGATGCTGATCAGGCCGAGCGTGAATAAAATGCCGGCCAGCACCAGCCCTTCCATGGTTGTATTCATACTTCTGTTCTTTCAAGGAATCTGTGCAATATTTTTTTCTTCTGCCTCCCCAGGTGATAGGCCCCTACGATCCCGGCCATCAGCAACATGCCCGCAAGCTCCACCGCCAGGATGTAAGGACCGAATAAGCTTTTTCCTACCGCTTTCGGGTCCACCGTAATTACATCCCCGGCCGCGCCGGTGGGTTGAAGGATGAGGTACACCAGTTCAGCGAGTAAAACAAGACAAAGGATGGAAGGGCCGATCCAGATGCGCGGCGTCAGCCACCGGGCTTCGTCGCCAACGGTTTGCGGCCCCAGGTTCAGCATCATCACAAAAAATATGATCAGCACCATGATGGCGCCCGCATACACGATCACTTCCAGCGCGGCCATAAACGGCGCGCCGTACAGGGAAAACACGACGGCCACGCTCAGCAGCGACACGATGAAATACAACAGCGCATGCATGATGTTGTACCGCGTGATCACCATGATAGTGGAGAGTACGGCGATTGCCCCGGCGATATAAAATGCTGGTCCCATACGTGCATATTTATGGTAAAAGACTTTTGACGTCCACCGGCGGCTCTTCCTTGCTGGCCTCGCCTTTGTTCTTCCCGTCGATAGCCATGCCGGCCACGCGGTAATAATTGTAGCCGGGGTATTTGCCCTGGCTGTCTATCAGCAGGTCTTCCTTTTCATACACCAGGTTCTGCCGGTCGTACTCCGCGATCTCGAAATCGGGCAGCAGCTGGATGGCGTAGGTAGGACAAGCCTCTTCGCAGAAACCGCAAAAGATGCCGCGCGAGAAGTTGATGCGGAAGAACCCCGGATAACGCCTGCCGTCAGGCATTTCGGCGGCCTGCAGGCTGATGCAGTCCACCGGGCAGGCGGCGGCGCAGAGGTAACATCCCACGCAGCGTTCGCCGCCGTCAGGGTCGCGGGTGAGCGCGATGCGGCCGCGCCAGCGTGCGGGCAGCGGCGCTTTTTCTTCCGGGTACTGATAAGTGTCCCGCCTGTGGAACATGTGCAGGAATACCAGCCACATGCTTCTGATTAAACTGAACATACGCGTTGTTTCAATTGTCTGTCAGGATCAGTTTCACCGCGGCCGTTGCGAGCAGGTTCAGCAGCGACAGCGGGAACAATACTTTCCATCCGTATTCCATCAGCTGGTCGTAGCGCGGGCGCGGCATGGAAGCGCGCAGCAGGATGAATAGCGATATGAACACAAAAGTTTTGATGACGAACCAGATGACGCCCGGCAGGAAAGCCGGTCCCAGCCAGGCGCCGAAATACAGCGTTACGATCATGGACGATACCAGCGTGATGCCGAGATATTCGCCGATGAAGAACATGCCGAACTTCATGCCCGAGTATTCCGCGTGGAAACCCGCCACCAGCTCGCTTTCGGCTTCGGGTATGTCAAAGGGCAGCCGGTGCGTTTCCGCGATGCCCGCAATGAGAAAGATGATGAAGCCGAGGAACTGCGGGATGAAGTACCACAATCCGCGCTGCGCTTCCACGATCTCGCGCAGGTTAAACGTGCCGCTGAGCAGCACCACGCCCATCAATGCAAGCCCCATGAACACCTCGTAGCTGATCATCTGCGAAGCGCCGCGCATGGCGCCCAGCAAAGCGTATTTGTTGTTGGAGGCCCATCCCCCCAGCACGATGCTGTACACGCCGAGCGACGACATGGCGAGGAAAAACAGCAGCCCGATGTTCCAGTCCGCCACCACCACCTCCGGCCCGAAGGGGATGACGGTAAAGCTCATCAGCACGGAGGCCACCACCACCGCGGGCGCGAACACGAACACCACTTTGTCCGAAAATGGCGGTATCCAGTCTTCCTTGAAAAATAGCTTGATGGTGTCCGCCAATACGATAAACAGCCCCAGCGGCCCCGCGCGGTTGGGACCGTAGCGGTCCTGCCAGAGCGCCAGCATGCGGCGTTCCAGCCAGATGAGACCGGCCGCCGTATTGAGCAGTACAAAGAGCACTCCGCCTATCACCCACCAGTAATGTGCTTCCATGTTCGGTATATTTAGCGCTGCAGGGCAGCATGGTTAATCATTCGTTAGTGCATTGTGTGCCTTTCGTTACGCACAGCATGATGCAATCCTTCATTTCGGCGTTGCATGACCTTTCGTTGCTGTTGCCGCATCCTTCTCTATTATTTTTTCATGCATGGCGTTACCCTCCGTTACCGCGTTGCGTGCAACGCCTCGCTCCCGCTCAGCTTTACGCATTGCGGCAGGTCGATCATTTTTGATTTGGGCAGCCCGGCGTTCAATCC
>CBINIO010000271.1:0-6191 GCA_966250725.1 uncultured Chitinophaga sp. | reverse complement strand
GAACACGACGAGCCGGTAACGTTGTTTGAGCGGCGGATGCTCTTCCGTGAGCGTGTTCAGCGCTTCCACCTGTGATAAAAAACCGTCGGTCAGCGTCGCGCTGTAAGCGGCTTCCTTCACACTGTCCTCCGTTTTCAGCAGCGCCAGCTTTTCCGCCTGCTCAAGCCGCAGCGGCGCCAGCTCTTTTTTCAGTTTCCGCAGCTCTTCTTCAGCTTTGAGGTATTCGCTTTTTTTGACGCGCGCGATCACGGACTCGCCGATCTTCCCGGAACCGCCCGTACCATCCGTTTCGCGAATATAGCCGTCCTTATAATCTTTTACCTGCTCCTCTTTTTGAATAAGCTGGTTTTCATACGCGCGGATCTGCTGGCGGATGTCTTTTGTTTTGGCGGCATTGTAATCGGTCTGCTCTTTTCGGAACACGTCCATTTTCTGCTGCCGGTCCAGCACCATCTGCGCGTCGATGTCTTTTTTGAACAGCATCAGCACCACCGGCTGCGAAATAAACAGCCCGATGGTAACGGCCAGCACTAAACGAAAAGCGACGGGCAGGAACTGCGGCTTGCCGCCGTTGCGGTGCATGGCGGCTATCAGGCTGCGGTCTATCGAAAGGATGGCGAAGCCGAAGAACAGCGCCAGGCCGATAATGGCGAGATCGTCCTTTACGACGGTGGAGAAAAAATATCCCCAGGCGAGCGTGGCGAACAGGCCGGTGACCAGCACGGCGATGCCGATGATGCGGTACCGTTCGCGGTCTGCCTTGCATTGTCTGAGAATGTCTGCGTCCGCGGTTGCCAGCCACCACAAAAAGCGGGTGAAGCCGTCCGGCTCGTACGATGTAGATTCTGGCTCGGTTTCCGGGTTTTGCTGTCGGATCATTTTGTCGGTTTAAGGATGAAGGGTATTACTATATCGTAATCGTGAGATGTACAAAAAATTCGGTGGCCGTTTGCCGTATGTTCAGCTCGTGCCGGTTGGGATACAGCAGCTGCAGGCGGCGGCGCACGTTGTTGAGGCCGATGCCGAGACTGTGCTTTTCCGGGTCGTTGTCCGGCTTTACGTGAATGCTGTTATAGGCGTCGAAATAGATGTGGTTGTCGTCGCAGGAAAGCGACACCACGATCCACGAGCGGTTGCGCAGGCTGATGCCGTGCTTGAAAGCGTTTTCCACAAAGGGTATCAGCAGCATGGGCGCAATGTCGTGCGCGCAGTCGGTATCGTTGATGTTCACCTCTATCTTGATGTCCGGCGAGGCCTGCGTGCGCAGCTTCTGCAGGGAAATGTAATTCAGCAGGTAGCCTACTTCCTTGTCCAGCGCTATCTTTTCCTGGTTGTTCTCATGCAGCATGAACCGCATCATATCCCCGAGCCTTTGCACGCCTTCGCTGGTGCGCGGCGCGTTTTCCTGCAGGGCGGTGCCGTACAGCGTATTGAGCGCATTGAACAGGAAATGAGGGTTGATCTGGGAACGCAGAAAGTCCAGATTGGCGGAAGAACGACCCAATGCCTTCTCCAGGTTCAACACCTCATTCTTTCTCGATAAGCGGGCATACGAAACCCAGGCCGCCAGCGGCGCTACGAGCATCATGTTGCAAAAAACGACCAGCGAATAAATGGCGGCCATATCGCTGATGCGCGTGTTCACGTCGATCATGATGCAGGCAAATAAGGAGGAAAACACCAGTATCAGCAGCAGTACGGGCGCCAGTCTTTTAAAGGTCTGCTCTTTTTTGAAATACGGCTGGAATACGTAATGGCAATAAGCGATATAAGCGGCAATATAAGCGGCGCCCGCCCACAACAGTATTTGCAAACGCGCGGGACGGCCGTCTGCCGCCATCGTAAACACCGCGATGCACCATATCACGAACAGCAGCATTACGTCCAGCGGCACTTTTTTCCATATCTTTTTTTCCACCAGCGCAGCATGCGCATACCGGAAATACAACATTTTCAACAAATGATACGCCACGTAACCCAGCGCCGCGGTAAACACGACGATAAACGCGCGCCAGCCGCAGAGATTATAAAAGTTGCCCAGGCTGCGGTAACCGAGCATATAACCAAAACGCCAGGTAAAGGCCACGGTGAGCATTCCCCAGAAAAACACTATCACGCCGGCGGCAAGTATAAGGCCCCAGAGGAGCCCGTCTTCCTTCTCGAAAAAAAACGGGATCAGCCAGTTATTCAGCGCCACGAATGTAATGTAGCCGACAGTGGCGATCAGCATCCGCGGCATGAGGTAATGCAGGAAGCCGTCGTATTCCATATTGTTCGCCAGGAACCGCTCCTCGAGCCAGTGAACATGAAACGTATCAATATAAAGGGAAGGAAATATCATGACAAATATTACCAGCAGGTAAATGGCGGTAACCAGCCAGAATTCCGTTTTCCTGATTTTTTCCATTGAATATTTCTTTCATGCAATATTAGAGAACAGTTTTCCGCTTTCCCCTGAAATGGGACGAAACAGGGGGAATATGGTATGAAACCCTCCCGCGGCGAGCTTGAGGCATCGCTGCATGTAAGATGGGGGTGCGTTCATGACTGCAAAATATGGTAGCGGGAAAAGCTGCCGCTGGTTATGAAATTATCCAGCTTTGGGAACACATGTTAAAAGCGCGTTTGACAGCGCTTTTTTGTTACATTTATTCTTATGAATCTATTGGGAAACATCATCTGGCTGATCTTCGGCGGATTTTTTACGTTTGTTGGCTACATGTTTGGCGGGCTTGCGCTTTGCCTTACCATTATCGGCATTCCTTTCGGGCTGCAGCTTTTCAAGATCGGGATATTGACGCTGATGCCGTTCGGCATGCAGGTGCGCGAAATACCCGGCTCTTCAGGCTGCCTGGCGACGGTGCTGAATATCCTCTGGATCTTTTGCGGCGGCCTCTGGATCGCGCTGGGGCACCTGCTCTTCGGTTGCCTGCTGACGCTTACCATCGTGGGCATTCCTTTCGCCCGGCAGCATTTCAAGCTGCTCACGCTTACCTTCACGCCTTTTGGCAAGGAGCTGTACAGCGCCTGACGCCCCCGGTTATGCAGGCACCTTACCCATTTTCTCCCTTTCCCAGAAGCGGTGTTGTTTCATTCCCTCGATAAACGCTTTTGCGAGCGCCGCAACGTCACCGCCCCTGAATACGCCCGGCGTATCGCCTTCGGCGAACCAGGTGGAACGTAATACATCCTCCGCGTCCGCATCGGCCGCGATGGGCTTGTAGTGCCGGTAAGCCTCGTTCAGAAAATGCAGCGCATCGCCGTTCTTGGCCAGCGCGGCGGTGCCGCCGGGCAGGTATACGGCATCGTACAGCACGGAAGCCGCGGTGAGATATGAATTTTTTACGGGCAGCTCTTTGCCGCTGCCGCCTTCCACGAACCCCTGCTTCGGCGCAATCACCTCTCCCATTGCTCCCGCGGCGGCCAGCGCCTGCTGCATCGCTTCCACGTTCGCGGCGTTCACGCCTTCGGCCGTCAGTATCGCCACCTTGCGGCTTTTCACCGTGTCCTTCCGCGTGTTGGCCATGCTTAGCGCGGCGGAAGCGTCGATGGGGCTTTTTGTTTTGATGGGTTGAAAGTCCTGCGGGTTGCCGTCAGCCGGGATGCTGTGGTTCAGCGGGTGCTCGGGACGCGCGGGCACGGGCAGGCCCAGTGCGTCGGCCACTTTGGTGGCAAGACCGGTATCGATCTGCGTGAGTATGCCCAGCATTCTTTTCCTCACTTCCACCGCTTCCACTTTACCCAGCTCGAAGCTCAACGCGTCCGCAAGATGTGTTTTCTCCGCCTCCGACTGGCTGTTATAGAACAACGTCGCCTGGCTGAAGTGGTCAAAAAAACTTTTGCTGCGGCCGCGTACTTTCCTGGCCTCGATCTTTTCCGCGTAGGATGCAAAGCCGCCTTCCGACATTTTTGCCTGGAAGGGACAGCCGCCGCCCAGCGAATTGGGCTGGTAACTGGTTTTACCATGATTGATCTCCTGCCGCATGTACCCGTCGCGCTGGTTGTTGTGCATAGGCGCGATGGTGCGGTTGATGGGTATTTCATGAAAATTGGGGCCGCCCAGGCGGATCAGCTGCGTGTCCGTATAAGAAAACAGCCGGCCCTGCAACAGCGGGTCGTTGGTGAAATCGATGCCCGGCACGATGTGCCCCGGATGAAAGGCTGCCTGTTCCGTTTCCGCGAAAAAATTATCGGGATTGCGGTTCAGCGTCAGCCTGCCGACACGCTGCACCGGCACCAGCTCTTCGGGGATGATCTTGGTAGGGTCCAGCAGGTCGAAATCATATTTGTGCTCGTCTTCTTCAGGCACGAGCTGCAGACCCAATTCATATTCGGGGAAGTGGCCGTTCTCAATGGCCTCCCAGAGATCGCGGCGGTGAAAGTCGGGATCTTTCCCGGATATTTTCTGCGCTTCGTCCCATGCCACGGAATGCACGCCCAGCAATGGCTTCCAGTGGAACTTCACAAAGGTGGACACGCCTTTCGCATTTACCAGCCGGAACGTATGCACGCCAAAACCTTCCATCATGCGGAAGCTGCGGGGAATGGCGCGGTCGCTCATCAGCCACATGATCATATGCGCCGATTCGGGCATCAGCGAAATAAAATCCCAGAACGTGTCGTGCGCGCTGGCGGCCTGCGGCATCTCGTTGTGCGGCTCGGGTTTTACGGCATGCACCAGGTCGGGGAACTTGAGCGCGTCCTGTATAAAGAATACGGGCATGTTGTTGCCCACCAGGTCGAAATTGCCGTCGTCCGTATAAAACTTCACGGCAAAACCCCGCACGTCCCTCGCGAGGTCGGTGGAGCCGCGCGAGCCCGCTACCGTCGAAAACCGCACGAACACAGGCGTTTCCAGCGAAGGATTGGTGAGGAAACCCGCCCGTGTATATTTTGCCAGCGAGTTGTCGTACACTTTAAACACGCCATGCGCGGCGGAGCCTCTCGCATGCACGATCCGTTCCGGAATGCGCTCGTGATCGAAGTGCGTGATCTTTTCCCGCATAATAAAATCTTCCAGCAGCGAAGGCCCGCGCTCGCCGGCTTTCAGCGTGTTCTGATCGTCGTTGACCTTTACGCCCTGGTTGGTGGTGAGAAATTCCCCGGTGTTGTTTTCGGTGTAACTATCCAGCTGCTGCTGCTTCGGGTTGTTTTTCCCGTTTTGTTGTTTTGCCATAACCTGAATTTTCGAAGCGTTTGGGATGAAGGAAGTAACGGAAAGTGTCGCGCAATGAATGCGCCAAACCCATACTGCTGTTGGATATGCGCGACAGGCAGGGTTTTGGCGGAAGCGCATGGAACGCGACTGTGGAATTATATACCCAGCGCGGTTTTTCAGGTTTCTTTCGCATTTTTTGGCACGCGCATTGTTTTATACTTCGCGAACTAAATCACTATGGTCATGAGAAAGATAATCATCGCAGCATCCGTATTAGGTACCGCCGCCGCAGGGGTTTTCTGGTATATGAAAAACCGCCAGCGTGCCGACCAGGCACTCAATGATGTAAAAGACGCAGCAAGGAACGCTTATCACAAGCTGAACCATAAGGCTAAAAAGATGAGCAGCCGGGCACAGGAGTCCCTTGCCTAAAATGCATTTACATCTCAACTCCCATATATATTCAAACGGCTCCCTGTTATCGGATAACGGGAGCCGTTTTGATTTTCGGCAGACGAGCGGGAAGGAATCATTTTTCCGGCGGGAACGATACGTTAAAGCAATGTTAAAACTTCCGGAGCCATCTATATCAACATTGACAGAAATCATTGGTCTTTTTAAAAACGTCCATTATTTTTGAACAATGAATCAGACCCTTCAACCGGCCAAAGGAATAAACTGGCTTCACGAGCTGGATTTTATCGGCATACATCTCGTTCCGTTCCTGGCATTTTTCACGCATGTGACCACGTTCGACTGGATCATTTGCGCGGTATTGTACGTTGTCAGGATGTTTTTTGTCACCGGCGGTTATCACCGTTATTTTTCGCACCGTTCTTTCAAAACCTCCCGTTTCTTCCAGTTCATACTCGCCTGTGGCGCGCAGAGCAGCTTTCAGAAAGGCGTATTGTGGTGGGCGGCCAATCACCGCGTGCATCACAAGCATAGCGATACCGAAGAAGATCCGCATTCCGCCAAGATCTACGGCTTCTGGCACGCTCACATCGGCTGGATCATGGACCAGGAGCACAAA
>CBINIO010000270.1:0-6200 GCA_966250725.1 uncultured Chitinophaga sp. | reverse complement strand
CATAATACATCGGTTTCCCGGGAATGCAATACAGGCCATCTTCGGTTTACAATACTTGGTTTCACGAAAATGCAATGCCGGCCTCGGTTTACAATACATGTTTCACGAAAATGCAATGCCTGCCTCTGTTTACAATACCTAGTGCCCCGAAAACACCATATAGCAGGTTTCACAATTCGCTCATTCCACCGGAAACAAACAGACCTTCTATTCATATACCTGGTTTCCCGAAAACACAATGCAGGCCTCCAATCAGGAAGTAGTTCAGCGACTTCCTCCTCCATCGTTCCACTGTTTGTTGCTGAAGCTCCCGGCTTTCACCGGGATGCCCCAATCAGTTTTTCAATTGACATCCGGGCTGGCTAAATTATTTTCGATAACGTTTCCTTTTCATCACGGGTCTTCATCAATAATTTCACTCCACCGGCGGCGGTCGCGCCACTGCCGGCGGAGCATGTTACTGTTTCAACATCATTAGGTTACGTTTATACAGTTTCATTTTTACCAACCTACATCTGGCCGCTCTTCACATTGCTAAATGCAAAATCGATTTAGCATTGGCTTTAAAAAAAAGGCCCGAAGGACTTTTGCCTCGCACTCCCAGAATGACGGCAGCATAAATGTATAATTATTTCATCGGATTTAACACTATTTTAAGCAAAAATATTTCGAGGAAGGAGTAAACTGCGCAACAGCAATTGTTTCAGCGAATTGAACACTGCAGAACAACAGCGGTAGCATTTTGTTTTTTCCTCACGCCGACCCTCTCTTCACAAACTTCCCCGGCACCTGCACCTGGTTTTTCTTCACCGCGCGCTGGCTTTTATCAAGCTGGTTCATCAGCAATCCCATCGCCGTTTTAGCGATCTCCTCTATCGGCTGCTGCACTACCGTAATGCCCGGCGGGTACAACCGGAAAATATCGTGATCGTCAAAACAGATCATCGCCATATCGTCGGGTATCTTCAAACCCAGGCCCGCTATGCTTTCCAGGCCCAGTATGCCCAAATAGTTCGTCGAAAAAAAGATCGCGTCCATCCCCTTGTTCTCCTGTATAAAACGCCGGATCGCGCCGATCGATTCTTCGCGCGGACTGCTGTATCCCAGCTTGAGTATCTGCTTGTTCTTCACGCTGATGCCGTTTTCGCGCAGCGTTTCCCTGTATCCCTGCAGCCGCTCCTGCACCTGCACCAGCTCCATGTCCACCGTTACAAAACCGATCTTTTTATATCCTTTGTCCAGCAGGTGTTCCATGCCCTGCTTCACGCCGCCGAAATTATCTATCAGCACATAAGGCACCGCCAGGCCCGGGAAATAGCTGTCCATCAGCACCACCGGCCGCTTGTGCGCCAGCAGCTGCCGGATGTCTTTTTCCATCCCCGCGGCGGGCGTTATCAGGTAACCGTCCACCTGCTGCCGGCTGAGCATGCGGATCAGGTCGCTGCCTTTCCGGGCGTTGTTTTCCGTACTGCAATACACGATGTTATAGCCAAAGCGGTCCGCTTCGGTTTCTATCACTCTTGCCAACGCGGCAAAAAAACTGCCGGAGATGCTTTCCACGATCAGCCCGAGGGTTTTCGACTGGCCGGTGCGCAGGTTAACGGCCACGGAATGCGGCTGGTAACCGGTCTTCTTGACCACCGCCATCACTTTTTCCGCCAGCTCGTCGCTGATGCGCATCTGGCGGGCTTTCCCATTCAGTACGAACGACACGGTGGATGGGGCTACTCCCGCCATTTTTGCCACATCTTTAAGGGATAATCGCTTCATTTCCTGGCCTTTCATATCTTTCATGCTACTGCTACAATTTTAGGTTGGCCGGGGGCGGCTCGATTGAGGTTGATTTTTTCTCAAAAGCGGAATTTACAGCAAAAAACCGGGAATTCAGGGTCCGGCGAAATTTTCCTGTTCTCCAATACAGGCCCGCACCGGGCTTGCCGGCGGCTCGGTAACGGTACCGGGCATACTATATGCCCAGCGAATTGTCCACCCGCCGGTAGCTCATCCGCCACAGGATGTTAGCCAGCTTGCGCGCGGTATTCTTTACAAAGGTCTCGCTCTTTTCGGGGAAATAAACGTGCAGCGACTCGTGCAGGCTCACTTCCAGATGCTTGCGGCCATGCAGCCTGCTGTCTATCACGATGGTATTGATGCCGTAGTCGGACATACCATAAGCTTTCTCTCTCCCGAGTTTTTTATAGATGACTTTCATAACGCCTGTATTTGTATTAAAGGTACGAAGAAAGAGGTTGGCGGAATGGTTGTTGTGCAACGTGTACGCGTTGTTGTTTCCCTGTTGAACAAAAAAAAACGGCTGCCGCCTTTCAGCCGCAACCGTTCTCATTTTGCATATTCCCGTTTTACAATGCTTCCGCTTTAAAACCCGCTTTTTTTACGGTGTCCGCCACTTCTTCCGCCGTAAGCGTGTCGGTGGAAACGGTCAGTATCTTGTCCGGGTCGGCGGTGTTCACCTCCCAGTGCGCGATCTCTTTTTCATTGTCCAGGTGCGGGCTCACGGAACGGATGCAGCCGCTGCAATTGATGTTGGTCTTGAATTTTAACGTTTTCATATTTCGTCTTTTTTGTCTGTTAGATTTTTGAAAGTTTCAGCCTTAAACTGTTGCTCACTACGGATACGGAGCTGAGCGCCATGGCCGCGCCCGCCAGCATGGGATCCAGCGCGAAACCGTTGAGGGGTATCAGCAGCCCCGCGGCCACCGGTATGCCGATCACGTTATAAATAAAGGCCCAGAAAAGGTTCTGGCGGATGAGGCGTACCGTTTTGCGCGACAGCCTGATGGCTTTGGGTATCTGCTGCAGGTCGGAAGAAATCAGCGTCATCATGGCTACGTCCATCGCGATGTCCGTGCCTTTGCCCATGGCGATGCTTACGTCCGCCTGCGCCAGCGCCTGGCTGTCGTTGATGCCGTCGCCCACCATCGCTACGGTTTTGCCTTCCTGCTGCAATGTTTTGATAAATGCCGCTTTGCCGTCGGGCAGCAGCCCGGCCTTCACGTGGCGGATGCCGGTTTCTTTTGCCACGGCGGCGGCGGTTTGCGGGTTGTCGCCGGTGAGCATGTACACTTCGATGCCCATCTCCTGCAGGCGTTTCACGGCGGCGGCGGAACCGGCTTTCACTTTGTCCGCTATCGCTATCGCGGCCAGCGCTTCTTTTTCGTCGGCGAACCAGATCACGGTGTAAGCATTGTCCAGCCAGACTTCCGCCTGTTTTTGCAATGCGGCCGGTATGGAAATGTGCCGTTCTTCGAGCAGCTGTTTGTTGCCCGCGTAGAATGTTCTACCGGCGGACTGGCCTTTCACACCGCGGCCCGTGATGCTTTCGAAATGCTGCAGCGCGGCGGTGGACATGCCGTCGAAATATTTTACGACGGCTTCCGCGAGCGGGTGCTCGGATTCTTTTTCGAGCGCGTACAGCACGCCGGTATATTGCAGCCGCTGCTGCTCCGCCGCCCAGGATTCGCCTGCCACCGCGGGTTTGCCTTCCGTAATGGTGCCGGTTTTGTCAAGAATGAGGGCTTGAATGCGGTAGGCTTTTTCAAGGCTTTCCGCGTCTTTGATCAGGATGCCGTTTTCCGCGCCTTTGCCCATCCCTACCATAATGGCGGTGGGAGTAGCCAAACCGAGCGCGCAGGGGCAGGCGATCACCAGCACGGTCACCAGCGCCATCAGGCCGCGGGTAACGCCGTCCTGCCCGCCCCAGATCATCCATGCGGCAAAAGCGAGCAGCGCGATGCCGATCACCACCGGTACAAAGATGCCGGCCACTTTGTCCACGAGCATTTGCACGGGGGCCTTGGAGCCCTGCGCTTCCTGCACTTTCCGGATGATCTGCGCCAGCAGCGTGTCGCCGCCCACCTGCCTGGCCTTGAAGCGGAAGCTGCCTTTCTGGTTGAGCGTGCCGGCGAACACTTCCGCGCCGGTTTCTTTCGCCACGGCCACGGGCTCGCCGGTGATCATGCTTTCATCCACGTACGATCTTCCTTGTATCACCGGACCGTCTACCGGCACCTGTTCGCCGGGTTTTACCAGCAGCACGTCGTTTACCTGTACTTCCGCCAGCGGCACGGTTTCTTCCTGTCCGTTATCACGGATGCGCACTACGCTATTGGGCTGCAGGCCCATCAGTTTTTTGATGGCGGAGGAAGTGGAGGCTTTGGCCCTTTCTTCCAGCAGCTTGCCCAGTAAAATAAATGCGATCACGACCGCGGCCGCCTCGAAGTATACGTGGGCGTGCAGTCCGCGCTGGTGCCAGAAGCCGGGGTTTAACGTGTTGAATACGCTGAAGATATACGCGATGCCGGTGCTGAGCGCCACCAGTGTGTCCATATTGGCTTTGCCGAAGCGCGCCTGTTTCCAGGCGCCGATAAAGAACTGCCGCCCCAATACGAGCACTACGGGCGTAGCCAGCGCCCACATGATGTAGTTCGCGTAGGGCATGTTCATCCAGAACATTCCGATAATTACCAGCGGAAGGCTTAATATCACGGCCAGCAGCGTTCTCCGTTTCAGCGCCTTAAAATGCGCGCGCTGATGGTCTTCCAGGCTGCCGGAAGCGTTATCGGTGAGCAGGTCGTACCCGATGGACTGAATGACCTTTTTCCATTCGGCGAAGTTGGCCGCGGAAGGCAGGTATTCCACCAATGCGGTGCTGTTGGCGAAATTCACGGCGGCGTTCACGATGCCGGGCTGAGCGGAGAGCATGCTTTCCACGGAGCCCGCGCAGGCGGCGCAGCTCATGCCGGTAACGGGGAATTGTTGTTTGACGGTATGTTCCATTGTATCCATCTTTTGTTTCTTTTTGATGATACAAAGGTCGTACGGAACGGCCGGCGGGCCGTTATACAATTAGGGGAAAGATTTACATGATTTTTTACGCCGGTTTTTTCGGCGCTTCGCCTTTGATCCTGAACAGGGCGGCCGTACGGCGGGGATTGCCCACTACCCATACCACGTCGCCTTCTTCGAGCTGCATGTCGGACACGGGGTTGAGGATACGTTCTTCCCCCCGCTCGATACCCACCACCATGCTGTGCGCCAGCTCGCGGATACCGCTCTGCCGGATGGTTTTGCCAAACACCTGGCTGCCGGGCTGCACTTCATAACGGCGCAGCTCCACTTCCGAGCGGGCCTGCGAAAGCGAGGGCACGTGGTATTCAATATAATTGCGGAATGCGGTGATCTGCTCGTCCGTGCCGATCACCTGCAGGCGGTCGCCGGGGTACAGCCTTTCCGATTTGGGCGGGATGGGTATGAGCCGTTCGCCTCTTTCGATGAGGGCGATGTTGACGCCGTATTTCTCACGCAGGCCCAGCTCTTCGAGCGTTCTGCCCACGCCTTCCCAATCCGCATGCACGTTACAGGAAGCCAGGTGAGCGTCCCAGGGCGCGAGCACGGGCTCTTTTTTCTTCTGCGCTTCGGCGGCGGCTTCGCGCGCGTTGAAGTTGGAGAAAAAACGCGCTTCGAGCCGGTCGTAAAATACCTGTATGCGGCGGGAAAACACGATCAGCACGGCCACGATGAGCAAGGTGACGGAAAAAGCCACGCTAAAGGAGAAGAACCGCCCTACCATAAAACCGCTCAGGAATACGGACAGCGTGATGCGCACGATACGCAGCAGCGCAAGCGGGCCTTTGTATTTGTTCTGCGCGCGCAGGTTGGAATAGGCCTTGCCCTGCACCTGCCGCACCGCCAGCGCCCACAGAAACGGCGCCATAGCGAGGAAGGTGAGCACCGCGGTCACGATCTTGCCGGATTTTTCACCGGCCAGTTCGTTGGCTTTGGGAAGGATATAAATGGACGACAGCAGCCCGATGGCAAGCAGGATCACGGAACACACTACCGTATTGGTAAGATAACCTTTCAGCACCACCTGCCAGTCCGATGCCTGCGAAATGGTTTGCGCGCCGCTGCTGTAGCGGGCCAGCGCGGTCTTCCATTTTTCAGGCAGCCGTTTGTCGAGCCAGTAATAGAACGGCTCGGCCACTTTGATCATGTAAGGCGTGGTAAAGGTGGTGACCGCGGAAACCGCCACCGCAATGGGATACAGGAAATCGCTGGTCACTTTCAGCGTAAGGCCGAGCGTGGCGATGATAAAAGAGAACTCGCCGATCTGCGCAAGGCTCATACCGGCCTGCACGGAAGACTTCAGCGGCTGGCCGGACAATACCGCGCCCAGCGTG
>CBINIO010000269.1:0-6227 GCA_966250725.1 uncultured Chitinophaga sp. | reverse complement strand
CCCAGCCCGCCATCGGCCAAACCGGCCAGGGAACGCCGCTGTGGTCGCTGTCTGTCAGCAACCAGATCACCCAGAGGAAACCATTGATGATGAGGTAGGTCATCAGGTGCGTACGGAACTGTGCGCGGGATTTGGCGATGCGCCAGAGACGCTGGTCCCGCTCTTGATTTGTTTCCATAATAAGCAGCTTGTTGTGTTTACCAATTTAACGAAAATAATCGGTAAAGGAAAGGGCCGCTGTGCTGGCGGCCCCTCGGGTTATTTGGTGGTGATCTCGAAGTGAATGTTCACGATGGAATTGATCAGCTTGTCCTGCAGCGATTTGTCCGCCCGGTAGGTCATGCCCCATTGCGTACGGTCGATGTTGAAATTCGCCTCGCCTTTCACCTTTCCGTCCGTAAACACGACCTTGGCGGGGAACGTGATGTTCTTCGTGGTGTTTTTGATGGTGAGATTGCCTTTTATCATGTGGGTGGCGTCTTTCAGCAGCACGCCTTCGTCGTTGGGCGCCGGGCGGTACGGGCTCACTTCTGTTATTTCAAAACGCGCTTCCGGATAATTGCCCGCATCAAAAAAGTTCTCGCCGCGCAGCTCGTCTTCCAGCTGCTTTTTCATGTCCGGCTGCGAACTGAGGTCGAGATTGGCGATGCTGGTAATGTTGATGACGAAATAGCCGCCGGTGAGCGAGCTGTCTTTGGTGTACAGTTCGCCGCCGGAGAAGCGGAACGTGCCTTTATGTTCCCCGGTGGGTTTGGTGCCGACCCAGAACAGCTTGCTGGCCGCTGTGTCCAGCCGGTGCGTAACGCCGCCGGTGGGAACGGAAACGGCCTGCGCTTCGGAAACGGCCGCTTTGTCCGCCTTCGGCGCCTGCCGGCAGGCAACGGCCACGATCGTCAATAGAAGTATCCGTGCGTATGTTTGCATATCATCGTGCGTTTAGTCCACGTATGTTCTGTTGCCCACCCACACGAAGCGTTTTACGATAAACTCCGGGTTGGTGAAGCTGGCGTTGCCCGCGGGATTGCCGCCAGAAACGTGCAGGTCCGAAAAAGCGGCGTGCTGGTTCACCCAAATAAAGCCGGTAAAGTTGAAAGACACCGGGGTGAACGCGCTGTTCATCGCATCGGCGATCTTTTCTTTCACGGCATCGTCGGTGGTATAAGCGGCGCAGGTGATGGCGCCGTGTTTTTCCGCCATGCTGCGCGCCAGCCCGATCGAATGATCGGTGCTTTTGGTTTTCACGAGCAATACCACCGGCCCGAACAGCTCCTGTTCGAACACTTTGGTATCGTCCGCGGTCACTTCCAGCACGGTGGGCGAATAAGTTCTCGCACCCGCATATTCTTCATTGGCAACGGGCGCGCCATTCAGCAGCACTTTCGCGCCGGTTTGCCCGGCGGCCTTCACGCGTTGCAGCGTAGCCTCGTTCTGCACGGCGCCCAGCGTACCGGCCCCCATTTTCGGATTGTTTACCAGCGCCTCGATGGCGGCTTTGAACTGCTGCGCCGCTTCGTCGTAGGAAACATTCCCGCCGGGCGTGCCAATGCCGGTTTCCGGGATAAAAAAGTTCTGCGGCGCGGTGCACATCTGCCCGGAATACAGGCTCACGGAAAAGGCGAGGTTCTGCATCACGGCATTGATATCCTTTACGGAATCGAGGATCACGGAATTGACGCCCGCTTTTTCGGTAAAAACGGTTTTGCGGGGGGAAGACAGCGTTTCGATATAATTGCCGAAAGCGCTGCCGCCGGTGTAATCTATCAGCGCCACATCCGGGTGCTCGGCGAGCTTTTTGGTGACCGGACCGGCGGAGCTGTCCGCCGCGAGCTGGCAGGTGTACGGGTCCTGCCCGTTCTCTTCCAGCACCTGCTGGATGGCGGCCACCACGATGGCGATGGGCAGCACGGCTTTGGGATGCGGTTTTACGATCACGGCGTTGCCGGTGATGAGATCGGCGTACATGCCGGGCAGTGAGTTCCATACGGGGAAGGTGGAGCAGCCGATCACGAGCCCGAGGCCTTTGGGCACGGGTTTGAAGGTTTTTTCCAGCTTTACGCTGATTTTGCCCATCGGTTTTTCCCAGGTCTGATGTTCGGGGAAGTGCTGCAGCTGCTGGTACCCCATGGCGATGGCTTCGAGCGCGCGGTCGTTCGCATGCGGGCCGCTGGCCTGGAAGCTCATCATAAAGCTTTGACCCGTAGTGTGCATGGTGGCGTGCGCGATCTCAAAAAAATGATGCTGGATCTTTTCCAGCGTTTCGGTGAGAATGCCCGCCCTTTCCGCCACTGAAAGCTGCGCCCAGCGCTGGCCGGCGCGTTTGCCCGCTTTTACCAGCTCTTCCGTTGATACGAGCGGGTAGGTAATGCCGAGCGGCTGCAGGGTGTAAGGACTTACTTCCTCCCCGTGCCATCCTTCCGCCACCTTTTGTCTGAGGCGTGAAAACGGCTTGCCCAGCAGTTCTTTGTACGTGGTTTCGCCCTGCAGGGACGCTTCTTCGCCGTATGCTTTGGGGTGCTCGGGGTACTGGGCGTAAAAGGTTCTTTCGTGGTTGGCTTTTACCGCTTTGTCGATAATGTTCTGGTGTTTTGAGATCAGCATAAGTGCTATGGTTTAGATTCTTGTTGTTGTATGAACCGGCCTGCCATGCTGTGTTCCCGCTACGCCCGCGGGCCGGGCGTTACTTGATCGTCGCCAGTTTGCCGGTATTGTAGAATTGTTCGTTTTTCAATTTCAGCGGATGGTCGCGCTGCCATTTGGTGAAGCTGTCGTATTCGGTTTTATGCAGCGCCGTCCAGGCTTTGTAGTCCGCGGCGTTGGCCGAGGGGCCGAAGAGCCATTGGTTGTATGCTTCGAACATGCCGTCCCGCAGCATTTTGCGCTGGAAGTCGAAGAGCGCGTACGGGAATTTGAGGGCGGAAAAGTTGTACCAGTCCAGCACGAACCGCGTACGCAGCATCACCAGCGACTGCGGTTCTATGCCGGTGGCGATCACGCTCACCTGTTTTGCCATGATATTTTTATAAGCGTCCATGAAACCGCTGTCGGAATTTTTCCGGCTCCTTTTTTCGGATGTTTCGGTGGGTACGCTGTTGAAGATCTCCGGATCGTCGAAGAGCTTTTTATAACATTCCAGCACGATGTCGCGTATCTCGGCGGTGCGGGTGGTATAACTTTCGAGGTTCATGAAGGTTTCGCCGTAGAGGATGGCCCAGATCGGCTCGTTGGTCCAGAGGTAGCTGCGGGCGGCGTGGTAGTAGTTGCCGGGAAAGTTCGGGTCTACCTCGATGCCTTTCACCCAATAACGCAGCGCGCCGTCGAAGTTCTTCATGTTTTGCAGCAGGTCGCCGTAGTCGTTGTGCAGCTCGCCGCTTTTTGGGAACTTGCGCAATCCGCGCTGGTAGAGCTTTTCAGCGCCTTTCCAGTCCTGTTTGCTTTGATAGATGTTGCCGGCGATCTGGTAGAGGTGAATGTCCGCCTCTTTTTTGTCCACCAGCGGTGACACGACCGTGTAGGCCCTGTTGTAGTCGCCTTTGAGATAATAGGCGAAGGCCAGGTCCTTTTTCAGCTCGATATCGTCCGGTGAGGATTGTATGGCCTGGTTGAGTACCAGGATGGCGTTCGCATAGTCGCCGGTGCGCAAAAAGGTGCGCGCGGTGTTTTGCAGATCGCTGTTATCCTGTGCGATTACCCACTGTACGGAAAGGATGCCCGCCAGCACAAGGGTCCATTTTTTAGCAGCCTTTTGCCATTCCATCGTTCGGTTCGTTTTATGTAAATGTAAGAAAAAAGCGCCGGACCCGCCGCAGGGGCCGGGCCGGGCGCTTCGGGGGAAGATCAGATAAGGTGGGTGAGCAGCCCGTCGCGGAGCTTCGGCTCAAACCAGGTGCTCTTGGGCGGCATCACGTTGCCGCTGTCCGCAATGTCGAACAATTGCTGGATCGTAACGGGAAACAGGGCGAAGGCTACGGCCATTTCACCGCTGTCTACGCGTTTTACCAATTCGCCGAGACCGCGGATGCCGCCTACGAAGTCGATGCGTTTGTCCGTTCTCGGGTCCTGTATGCCGAGATGTTTGCCCAGCACATTGTCCTGCAGGATGGTCACGTCCAGGATGCCGATAGGGTCCGCGGTATAGGTGCCTTCGCGGGCCACGAGGCGGTACCAGGTATGGTCCAGGTACATGCTGAACTCGTGCAGGCCGGAGGGTCTCTGTTCGTGGTGGCCGATAGGCTCCACGATAAAGTCGTATTCGAGGCGGGACAGGAAGTCTGCCTTGCTGTGGCCGTTCAGGTCTTTTACGAGGCGGTTGTAGTCGAGAATGGCCAGTTGGCTGGCGGGGAAGATGGTGGTGAGGAAGTAGTTGAGGTTGGCGTCGGAATGAACGTCTTCCCCGGAGGCTTTCTGCACCAGCGCGGCGGACGCGGCGCGGTGGTGGCCGTCGGCAATGTAGGTGGCGGGCACTTTGGATGCGAAGAGGCTGGTGATCTCGTCGCCGGTGGCGGCTTCGTTGATCACCCAGATGGTATGCTGAATGCCGTCTTCCGCGATGAAGTCGTATGCGGGTTTGTTATGTATCTGCCAGTGATCGATGATGGCGTTGATCTCGGGCACATCGTTGTACGCGAGGAACACGTTGCCGGTTTGCGCGCGCGTGGCGGTGATGTGGTTGATTCGGTCCAGCTCCTTGTCGGGGCGGGTGAATTCGTGTTTTTTGATGATGCCGTTGTTGTAGTCGGCTATGGAAGACACGCAGACGAGGCCGGTTTGCGCGCGGCCGTCCATCACGAGTTTGTAGATATAATAGCAGGGTGTTTCTTCATGGAAGAGGGTGCCGGAGGTCTGGAGGATCTGCAGGTTCTCGGCTGCTTTCCGGTAAACGGCCTCGCTGTGGATATCGGTCCCTTCGGGGAGGTCGATCTCGGATTTGGAGACGTGGTAGAATGAATTCGGGTTGCCTGCGGCTTCGGCGGCGGCTTCCTTGGAGTTGAGCACGTCATACGGCCTTGCAGCTACATCTTTAGCCAGCGCGGATTGCGGACGCAACGCCCGGAAAGGTTTGATAATTGCCATGATCTTTGGTTTACTGTTAAGAGCGGTAAAAATAAGAAAAGGCGGGTAGGAATAAAAAAGACTGCCGCATTTCGTGCGGCAGTCTGCATATATAATATTTTGTTATGCTTTCTTCAGCGAGAAGAACTTCATGGCTTCCACCATTGCTTCGACGCTTTCGAGCGGGAGCGCGTTGTACAGGGAAGCGCGGAAGCCTCCGGACAGGCGGTGGCCTTTGATGCCCACGATGTCTTCTTTCTTGCAGAATTTCACGAACTCTTCTTCCAGCTCGGGCTTATCGATGGTAAAGGTCACGTTCATTCTGCTGCGGTCTTCTTTCACGACGTTCCCGCGGAAGAGCGGGTTGTGATCGATCTCGTCGTACAGCAGCGCGGCCTTTTTGTTGTTGATCTTTTCGATCGCCGCTACGCCGCCCTGGCCTTTGAGCCAGCGGAGGGTGAGCATGGAGATATATACGGCGAATACGGGAGGCGTATTGAGCATGGACTTGTTCTCGATATGCAGCCTGTAATCCATGATGCTGGGGATCTTGCGTGTGATCCTGCCGAGCATGCTTTTGCGTACGGCCACCATGGTGGCGCCCGCCGCGCCCATGTTCTTCTGAACGCCGGCGTATATCAGAGAATAGCGGTTAAAATCCATCTGACGGCTCAGGATGTCGGAGCTCATATCTGCGATCAGGGGAACGTCCGTTTCCGGGGTCGCCTGCCACTGCGTACCGTAAATGGTATTGTTGGTGGTGATGTGCAGGTATTTGGCTTGCTGGGGTACCGTGAACTGCTTGGGGATGTGATTGTAATTGCTGTCTTTGGAGCTGGCTGAAACATCTACATAACCGAACTGTTTGGCTTCCTTGATCGCTTTGTTGGACCATACGCCGGTATCGATATAGGCGGCGGTCTCACCGTTTTCCAGCAGGTTCATCGGTACCTGCATGAATTGGGTGGTGGCCCCTCCGTGGAGGAACAGCACTTCGAAGTCGTCCTCCAGCTGCATCAGCTCCCGGGCAAGACTGCGTGCTTCTTCCATCACGGCTATAAAGGGTTCCGTGCGGTGTCCGATTTCAAGGATGGACATTCCCGTGCCTTCAAAGTCTATCAGCGCCTTGCTTGCTTTGTAGAGCACTTCGTTCGGTAATACAGAAGGACCTGCATTAA
>CBINIO010000268.1:0-6231 GCA_966250725.1 uncultured Chitinophaga sp. | reverse complement strand
CGAGACCCAGGAAATGCTGGACTATTGCGCGGAGCACAACATCGTGAGCGACGTTGAAGTGATCGATATCAATTATGTGAACGAGGCGTATGAAAGAATGCTGAAAGGCGACGTGCGCTACCGTTTCGTGATCGATATGGGCACGCTGAAATAATTCCGTTCCCCAATTTTTCAAAGGCCGGCCGTGCAATACGCGCCGGTCTTTTTTTGGAGGGAAACTCCGACCTATTCCACTATAAAAATGTCTCTTTTTGAAACGGGAATCACGCGTATTGATGAAGATTTGCAAAGGGAAATTTCATACGAATGCTTGTTTACAGCGCATTTTCTTGAGAATGGATATAATGTGGGTTGTTTTATAAAAAGATAATGCATTAGCGAGTATGGAATAGTATCCCGGTTTCTACCGGGTACCTTTTTTTTACGTTTTAAAACCTTTCAGCATGAAAAACCCGATCATACAGGAACGCATCCGCGACGTCGGCTACTGGACGCTGATGGCGGCGCTGATCTTCTTCGCGCTAAACGTCCTATTGTGACATAATTCCAGCCCTATCTGCAAGCACTTTCCCCGGCGATCGCCCACCTTTACAAGGAAATGCAAGCAAGATGAAAACCTCGCTAAAAACCGCCTGTCTGCTGCTGCTCGCCGCATGCCAGCAGTCTTCGACCAGGCAGGCCACCGATGCAGGCCGCGAAATGCAATGCGTGAACCCGACTTCCCCTTACGAACACGTCCAGCTGTCAAAAGGCGAAACCATGCCCGCGCCCGCCAGGCGGCAAAGGACCGTTGTGGAGCCCGATACCCGCAACTGGCCCGCCAAACCCTGGCCGCAAGGCATGCGCTGGGTGTCCGCAGGGCATTTTAAAATGGGTGGCGTAGGGGCCAAGGCCCGCAAAGACGAATTTCCCGCGCACCAGGTGCAGCTGTCCGGCTTCTGGATAGACGCTACCGAAGTCACCAACGCGCAGTTCCGGGAATTTGTGAAAGCCACAGGCTATATCACCACCGCCGAACAAAAACCGGAATGGGAACAGCTAAAGGCCCAGGCGCCGCCCGGCACGCCAAAACCCGACGATGCGTTGCTGGTGGCCGGCGCGCTGGTGTTCACGCCCACGCCCGGCCCCGTTAAGCTGGACGACTGGCGCCAGTGGTGGCGGTACGTGCCGGGCGCGGACTGGCGGCATCCCGCAGGGCCCGCGCAGGACATTTCGCAAAACCCGGAATACGACGATCATCCCGTGGTGCAGGTAAGCTGGTACGATGCGGTAGCTTATTGCGAATGGGCCGGCAAACGCCTGCCCACCGAAGCCGAATGGGAATACGCCTGCCGCGGCGGCCTCTCTGAAAAAGAATACGCCTGGGGCGACGAGCTTAACACCGGCGGCGGTTTTATGGCGAACCTCTGGCAGGGCAGCTTCCCTTACGACAATAAAGTGCTCGACGGTTATTACGCCACTTCCCCCGTGGGATCGTTCCCGCCGAACGGCTACGGCCTTTCCGATATGATCGGCAACGTATGGGAATGGACGGCGGACTGGTACCGCCATGACTCCTACACGGCCAATGCGGAAACCAAATGCGTGAACCCCGCGGGCGCAAAAGAAAGTTTTGATCCCGGCGATCCTTATGTGCCCAAAAAAGTAGTGCGCGGCGGTTCCTTTCTCTGCGACGAAAGTTATTGCAGCAGCTACCGGCCTTCCGCGCGCATGCGTACGGACGCATACACCGGCGAGAACCACACCGGTTTCCGCTGTGTGATGACGCAGGCGCAATGGGCCGCCAAACAGCGCAGGGACAAAGAAATACTGGCCTCCCGCAAATGATCTTACATGAAAAAATACTGGCAGTACGTCCGCAACGCCGTCGTTAAAGGTTTCCTGCTTTTGCTGCCGGTGATACTGGTAGTGTTCCTTATCGGGAAATTGTGGATGATGGTGCACGGCGTCGTGCTGAAATTTTCGCACCCGCTGCATATCGACCGGCCGCTGGGTTACCTGCTGGCGGTCGTCATTACCACGGCGGTATTGCTGGTGATCTGCATGCTGGCGGGTTTCGCCGCCAACGTGGCAGCCGTTACCAAAGCGAAGGACTGGCTCGAGAAAAACGTGCTGCGTTTTATGCCGGGTTATTATTTTCTCAAAACGATGATGCAGGAAAAGTTCACCGGCGACGCCGCCAACACCAGCGCCATCGTGTACATGCACGGCGGATGGCAGCCCTGCCTGCTGATCGAGGAGGGAAGCAACGGCTGGAACGTGGTGCTGATACCCGTTGCGCCAAACCTTACTTCCGGCAGGATGTACGTGGTGGAGAAACACCGCGTAAAAAAGATCAACCTGCCGCTGGACAAAATGAAAGACGTGGTGGAGAATTTCGGGCGCGGGCTGAGCGGCTACGCGGAATGATTTACCAGCGTTTCCTGCCAAAAGCATAACCTACCGTGAGGGAAGGGCCGTTGTATCCCCACAGCAATTCGCCCAGCAATCGTTCCCTTTCCACATCCACCTTGAAGTTAAGCCCGGTATAACCGGCGGCCACCGTCAGCGACGGCAGCGCGCGGTACTGCACCATGAGCATGCCCGCCAGGATGCGGCCGCTGATGTTGTCTATCGTGAGCGAGAGGTAATTAAATTCCCCGTTCAGGGCCCAGCGGTCAGAGAACGCATAACCGCCCCATACGCCGAAATTGCCCAGCGGCGCGGTGAACCCGAAATCGTCCGACAGGTTCAGCGAAGCGCCCGAGCCGACGGCGCTGAGCCCTACGCTGCCTCTTACGATATGCGCGCCAAAGGAAAGGCCCGCTTCGTACTTTGGCGATGTGAGCAATGCGTAACCATAGGAAAAACGGATGATGTCGGTATTAAAAAATGCGTTCACCTCAACATTCACGGGATAAACATGATCGCCGAACTCCAGCGTTCTGTCGAGCGTATAGTCCGAGTTGCGCGAAACGCGGTAATAGGAAAGATCGAACCGGCTGCGCCGCGACGCGCGCCACTGGAAGTCGCCCAGGAAAGTGAAAGTGTGTTTGCTGAAACCAAGATTGTCTTCAAAGTCAATGGTGGTGCCAAATTCCCCGTTTGGGCTGCCGACCTTCACACTGGTGTTGTTGACGGGGAAGAACATGCCGGCGGTGACTTTAAAACGTTCCACCCACCAGGGCGGCGAGGGTTTTGTATGCTGCGCGCGCAAGCCGGATGCGGAGGCCAGCCATAACAGGATGAAACAAATGCAGGATCGCATATTCGGTTGTTTTACTACCTGCAATGCTACGGCATAATCAGCTCAAAGGCGGTGCAATTACGGTTTTCTTCTGTCACGTTCAGGTGTAATTAATAACCGATCGGTCCAATAAATAAACCTTTTTTGAAAATGCGCCGGTACGGCTTGCCGTAATTTCAACATGGCAAATACTGGTAATTTCACTATATCCTTTTTTAATCACTGTTATTATGTGGACTGAAGTTCCCCGGTATCGACCGGGGAACGGCTTTTGCGCCTGATCCGATCAAAAAAATACCTTTTTATAATCCGCGATGAGCACAGGTATCGGCAAATTTGTAGCATCTGAAAACTCCAAAAATCTTTGCCGTATGAAAATTTTACACATCGCTTTCGCATTGCTCGCTGCAGGTGCATTGTATACGCCACAGGCAAAAGCCCAGGAAGAAACGCTGCTAAAAGCGGAACGTATCAAAGAAGACAAGCTGCCGCCGGAGGTGCTGGCCGCGTATAAAAAGAAATTCCCTTCCGCCAATCTGCGGGACATCGTAAAGCTGCCCACCAAAGTGTATAAAAAAGACTGGGAGATAGACGAACGGCAACAGCCTTCGGGCAACGAGGAGTTTTACAAGCTCTACCTCAGCGGCGATAACATGCAGCTGGAAGCGCTGTACGACCGCGACGGCAACCTCATCCGCGCCAGCGAAGTGGCCAAAAATGTGGCATTGCCCACCAATACGATGCAATACATCGTGAAGAACTACAAAGGTTATCTCGTTAAAAAAGACAAAGTAAGACGCCTGATAGAACCTAACTCCATCAACGCGGAATGGGAAGTGACGGTAACAAAAGGGAAAGATTCGAAACGCCTGCTGTTCGGTTCCGACGGCGAATTCAAAAAGGAAAAATAATACTGATAACGCAACGTGGAATAGTTGGTTTTAATGTACGGGGAGTGGTATTCACCACTCCCCGTTTTTGCATGCCGCTTTGTACTTATCTCCTGAACCTTCCGCCGCCGCCGCGGTTGATCTGGCGGCTCGCCTGCGTGCGGTTCACCGATCTTTCCCTCGATTGCCAGTCGCGGTTCATCTGTGTTTGATGGCTGCGCGCGGCGGGCTGCCAGCCGTTGTTCTGGCGCTGGTTCCAGCCGCCGTTGTTGTCGCGTTTGAATACGTTGCCGTTGCGGTCGGCCATTACATTGTTCGGCACGTTGGCCCTTGGCGCTTCTCTTGTGACGTGCTGATCGCGTACGCCGCCGGGCCGCGTTCTGTTGCGGTTCTGCACATTGTCCGGCCTCGTTCTGCCGATGTTCCCCGCGTTCCGGTTATTGCGGTTCGCGAGGTTGGGGTTCCGCACGCCGCCACGGCCGCCAACACGGCTGGTACGGTCGAGCGTGCCGCGGTTCACATTGCGCGTCACCACGTTGTTCTGCCGGTTGTAGAGGTTGTTGTTGATATTGATATTGTTGATATGCCGGTTGTCGATCACCACCGGCCCGCGGCCGTACATGGGGCCGTAGAACGGCCTGTAGGCGGGACGGTAATACGGTGGGCCCCACCAGCCGCCATGCCCGCCGAAGGTCATGCCGAAGCTGAAGATCCCCGTGCTGAAACCGATGCTGAAGCTGAAGCCCGTCCATGGATTGTAGTGCATGCCAAAGCCCCAGGTAACGGGGCGCGGGTAATACATGGCGCCCATCCAGGGCACATAAGGATAGCCGGTGCCATACACCAGCGTGGGGCCGTACACATAACAGCCCGTGTAGCCGGGCGTGTAGCCCATGTACACATAGTCCGGCGTGCTGTCGTAGATGTACACGTATTTTACGTTATAGGCCTGGTTGCTCGGCGGTATCTTCGATACGTCCTTTGGCCGTTCGGTGGCCGGCGTCCAGGGGCCGTTGGGCGAGGACGACCTGAACCATACGCCGTTTTCGACGGCGTAATACCCGGTGGCGTCTTTGAGCACGGTGCTGCTGGTGTTTACGGCTACGGAGAGGCTGGTGCCTTCTATCGGTTCAAATTTCGGCGCGCCGTCGTAAGTGACTTTGGTGGTGGCTTTTTTGCGGTCCACTTTGGCGGTTTGCGGTATCTGCGCGTCCATCACGGCCTCTTTCGCGGCGTCGGTGCCGGCCACGCTGCTCAGCACGCCGTCTTTGGGCGAGCCTTCTGGGATCTTCGCGAAGCCTGCGGGCAGCTTGTCCGCCGGCACGTAGGCCCAGGGCCCGTTCAGCGAGGCGCTGCTGAACCAGCGGCCGCCCAGCAGCACATAGATCTTTTGGGTGTTGACGTCACGGAAGATGTCGTCTTTGGAATTGTTGCAATACAGCAGATCGGTGCCTTGTACCACAGCGTAGCTGGCCGGGCCGGTGGACTGTATCAGCTCGGTGGGTTTGGTGGCGACGATGATGGCGGGAGGAGATTTAAAATCCTGCGGGTCGGGGGCCGACTGCTGCGATTCCGCCTGCTGTTTTTTCAGCTGCGCGTCCAGCTTTTTGATTTTGGACGGGAGGGAAGCGGTATGCGCCCAGCCGCTCAGCACTTCGCGCGACACGTACCAGTATTCGCCCGCGTTGAGATAATATTTGCCGCCGTCCTGCACAATGAGGAAAGGCGTGTTCACCACCCGTTTCATACCGATCTGCTTGTCGTCCTGCACCACGGGGCTGCCGTCGAGCACCACCAGCAGGCTGGGCGCGTCGCGGTACAGGATCTCCGGCGGCGCGTTGTTCAGCGGGGCATCGTTGTCCTGCACTTCCTGCTGCAGGGTGGTGGTAAGCTCGTCGATGGAAATAACAAGATGCCAGGCCGGCACTTCTTTTTCCAGCAACGCTTTCAGCTTCGCGAGCCGCGCGTCGTCCGCCTTGTCCTCCGGGAACTTTGTATCGGTGACCGTGATATGCGTAAGCGCGGCGGTGCGGGAATTTTTGTCCGTATCCAGCCAGGCGTCGCACCAGATCACGCCGAATACGGGCTCCGCCTGCGCGCCGGTGGTAACCGATA
>CBINIO010000267.1:0-6251 GCA_966250725.1 uncultured Chitinophaga sp. | reverse complement strand
GCATAACGGCAAAGCCTGCACTGGCGGGCGCCGCCGATGCAACGTTTACGCACCCGCGGCCTCGTACCCGTTCCCGCGTTTTTTGCGTTTCAGGATCAGCGCGCTGATCAGCGTGATCACGATCCCCATCGGGAGTCTTTCCATATAAGTGATCAGTATCACACCGACGGGCGTTTTATACCATGCCCGGTACATCGCCATTTCGGAATCAACCGCGGCCTTGCCTTCCGGCCCCGCGGCCCTGTACCTCGACGCGGCGTACACGTCCAGGAAGTCCGGCACGAAAATATAATAATCGATCAGCCACACGGCCACATACAGCGTTCCGGCCACCAGCGTGATCAGCAGCCCTACCTTCAGGGCTTTCAGGAAACTGATCTGCCCGCCGAGGTATTTGTCCCGGTAATTTTTGATCCCCACGAACACCATCGAAAATGCAATGGCCATCAGCAGGAAGCCCAGCACCATGTTCCCTTCAAAATTCCCGCTGCGGTAGCACATGGTCACCGAGCCGATCATCATCGCGGTAACGATCACGCCGGCGATAAGCCCGAAAATGAATACGATCTTTTTCATCTGTTATAGGTTTTATGCTGCAAAAATGCGGGAAGGGAAGGAGTTTCCACTCATACTTTAGACTGATTTTCGCAGGACCGTACTAAAGTATAAAACCGCTATGGTATGATATTCAGCTTCCTGGCCTTATCGATGGCTTGGGTGCGGCGGCGTACGTCCATTTTTTCGAGCACCCGCGACGAATGGGTTTTGATGGTGCTTAACGACAGGTACAATCTTGACGCGATCTCCTGGTTGCTGAGCCCTTCCGCCATCAGCTGCAGCACTTCCAGCTCGCGGCCGCTGAGCCCGGTTTTTTCCAGCTCTTTTTCGTTGAGAGTGAAGGCGGGAGGCTGGGGAAGGAACACCTCTTTTTCGACGATCACCGTGGTCAGTTTCGGGCGTGACAGTTTCAGCGCCAGCCAGATGCCAAAGGCGGTAAATACGATGGCGATGCCGCCGATATACAGCTCGATGGCGTACCGGATCACCATGAAACGCAGCTCCAGCCAGCGCAGCAGGATGAGCATGATTGCCAGTAAAACAGTGTAGAGCAGGGTGGATTTGTGTGTGGCGAACCATTTCCGCACGGCACTCAGTTTTGGTTACGCTTCAAATTTAATACAAATTTTTACGCCGGCTCGTAAGTAAGCAGTACCGTTCCGCTTTTGAAAATGCGATGGTCTTTCAGCCGTAAGTCCAGCTGCCGCTGCATACCGTTGAATATGGAATGGCCTTTGCCAAGGGCGACGGGGTCTATCATCAGCTGGTACACGTCTATCAGCCCGAGGTCCGCCAGCTGCGTCACGATGCTGCCGCTGCCGAGGATGGTCAGCGACCGGTCCTTTTTTAATTCTTTCACCGCTTCGCCGATGTTGTTTTTGACGATGCGCGTGTTTTCCCAATCCGCTTTTTTCAGCGTTCGCGAAAAAACGATCTTCTCCGAAGCGTTCATGCCTTTCGCGATGTCGGGCATCGCTTCCATCGCCATTGGCGTGGGCCACCAGCCGGCCATCATCTCGTAGGTCACTCTCCCGAAAAGCAGCGTACTGCCGGAGTTCGCGCCTTCCACGGCAAAGCCGGCCTCTTCCTGGCTCGCGTCGTGCAAATGCCAGCTGATGCCGCCTTTTTCAGGACCTTCATAAAAACCGTTCAGCGTAAGAAAGTTAAAAACGGATAATTGTCCCATGATAACATGATTTGATGTTCGTGATACAAAGCTAAGGCCCCCGCGACAGCCAAAAAGGGGGCGGAAGCGTCAATGTACGGTGGTAAAACGGCCATGCGGGCCGGGTTTTTGAAGGCCGGCTTGCATTATGCTGCCTTGCGCCGTATATTGTTAACCCATGCTGCCCGGCAAACGGGAAAACCAGAAAAATTCCATGCATTCCGCTATTCAAGTTTTACATACAGCCGCCGCGGCGGAACGGGAGCCGCTCATCCGCCCGTTCGGCTTTAAAGGCAATTATCTCACGGAGCTATGGCAGGCCGTGAGCCGCCTCACTTCTTCCAACGGTCATTCCGCGATGGGGCTTGCCACGCAAAGCGTGCTGTACGGCGACGCGGATTTTTTTGCTGCGCATCCGGAAGAAACGGGCAATGAAAAGATGTTCGCGTTGACAAAAGAGGCGCTGTCGCTGCTGCGCCATATTCCTTTTAAAACCCCGCCCGGCCTGCTGGACGAATTGCTGCCGCAGGTAAAGGCGGTAGCGGGAAAGATCACCGGCAAGCCGGACATCCATATCAATTTTATCCTCAATTCGCTGGTGAGCGCGGACAATGCGGCCTGGCTGCTGTACGCGCGGGAAAACGGTTTGCAGGATTTTGACGCGATGGTGCCGGCGGAATATAAGAACGCGTTAAGTCACCGCAACCGGCGGATCGCGGTGATGTTCCAGGTGTCGTACAACATGCCCGTGGAGGATGTGGTGAACGCGGTGAAGACGGGTTATTTCGTGATCAAGATCAAAACGGGCTACCCCGGCACGCAGGAGGAAATGCTGGCGTTTGACAGCGCGCGGCTGGCGGAGATACACGAAGCGGTGAAAGACCTGCATACGCCGCACGGCCCCGTGCGTTACACGATGGACGCGAACGGTCGCTATGAAAAAAAAGAAACGCTGCTGCGTTATCTCGATCATGCGCGGCGCATCGGGGCGTTTGACAGGATATTATTGTATGAAGAACCTTTCCGCGAATCGTTCATGGAACCGGTGCATGACGTGGGCCTGCGGCTGGCGGTGGATGAAAGCGTGCATTCCGAAGCGGACGCGCTGCAGCGGCTGGAGCAGGGTTATACCGCGCTGGTGCTGAAAGGCGTCGCCAAAACGCTCAGCCTCTCCATGCGCATCGCCGCGCTGGCGGCGGAAAGGGGCGTGCCCTGCCTTTGCTCCGACCTCACGGTGAACCCGGTGCTGGTGGATTGGCACAAGAACCTCGCCGCGCGGCTGAGCCCTTTCCCCGGCATCGGCATGGGGATGATGGAAACCAACGGCGACATGAACTACACGCGCTGGCAGCTCATGAAACGATATCATCCCGCTGCAGGCAGCTCCTGGACGGAAGCGAAGCAGGGCGTGTTTGATCTCGACGCGGACTTTTACGCGCAAAGCGGCGGCATACTCGCGCCGCTGCCGCATTACGAAGCAATTTTAAACAGTCATACATAAATTCATGCGATACCTGCGAAGGTTTTTCTTCCTGCTGGCATTGCTGGCAATACGACCGGCGTACGCGCAGGAGGTCACTATACCGATGGGCGTGCTGCCCGGCCTGCAATTTGACGTAGTGCGTTTCCGTGTGCCGCCCGGTGCGCATGTAAAGATCGTTTTTACCAATACGGACGATATGAACCACAACCTGCTGATCGTGAAACCCGGCACACGGGAGCAGGTGGTGAGCGAGGCTTTGCAGCTGGGAGAGAACGGGCCGGCGATGAACTATACGCCCGCATCGGCGAACGTGTTATGGTCGCTGCCGGTGATCGCGCCCGACCAATCAAAGACGTTGGAATTTAACGCGCCGGGAACGCCCGCAGTTTATCCTTTTGTGTGTACGTACCCGGGGCATGGCGCAATCATGTACGGCGCCATGTACGTAACGGCGGATACCGCGCTTCCGGCGCTCGCCACGGACATGAACGTTCCGCCGCAACGCAGGCAGGACGATATTGCGCTGGAAGAAAAAGAAGTGCGTCATGCCGGGCACCATATGACGGGGCCGTTGCATCCGTATAAGCCCGAGCCGCCGTACCTCTACCGCGTGTTCATCGAAGATGCAAGCCCCGCCGCCATCGCCGTGTGCCTGCCGATGCAGCTGGCCTATTGCTGGGACGCGTCGCTCTGCAAATTGCGGTTTGCCTGGCACGGCGGTTTTCTCGATAACTCCGATCTCTGGAAAGGCAAAGGCGATGCGCTGGCGAAAGTAACGGGCATGAAATTTTTCCGTGATTCCGCCGGTTTCCCGCTGGGCGATGCCGGTGCGAAAGTGCGGTACAAAGGTTACCGTCTCATCGGCCGCTATCCTGAATTTCATTATACGGTGAACGGGCTGCATGTGTACGAGCTGATCAAACCCAAAAAAGACGGCAGCGGTCTTGTGCGTTCTTTCCGTATCCCCGGCGCCACGCGCCCGCTCACGTTCCATGCGGGTGATGCCGGCAGCGTCAGCTTCGACAGCAGCGCCGGTACATGGGCCGGCAACGACCTCCGGCTCACAGCCGCGCAGGCAAAGAATTTCAGCATCATCATGACCATTAAAGCGCACTGAACATGAAGTATATCCCGGCATTTATTTTCCTGTTTTTCTTTACCTGTTTACGCGCGCAATCGTATAAAGTAGAAACCATCCCGATGCCGAAAGGTCTCACCGCCGAAAACGGCGCGCTGGCGTTCTTCCCGGACGGCAGGCTGGTGGCGGCCTTCACAAGAGGCGAGGTGATGACCTGGCAGCCGCGCACCGGCGAATGGAAACTGTTCGCCGAAGGACTGCACGACCCGCTGGGGATGCTGGCCCTCAGCGATTCCGGGCTGCTCGTGATGCAAAGACCGGAGCTGACGCGCATTAAAGACACGGACGGCGACGGCAGCGCCGATCTCTACGAAAACGTAACGGACGATTTTGGCATCAGCGGCAACTATCATGAATTTAATTACGGCCCCATCAAAGACCGCTACGGCAACCTGTATATCGCGCTCAATGCGTCCTCGCCCAACGGCCGCATGCGGCCGGAAGTGCGCGGGACAATAAACCCGGAGGGAAGGGACAGTACGGACGGCCGCAAACAGATGTTCTCCGCTGTGCCTTACCGCGGCTGGATCATGCTGCTGACGCCGCAGGGAAAGCTGCTGCCCTGGGCTTCCGGTTTCCGTTCGCCAAACGGTATCGGTTTCGACCTGCAAGGCAATCTTTTTGCCACGGACAACCAGGGCGACTGGGTAGGCACCAGTCCTTTGTATCATGTGCGCCACGGCCGGTTTTACGGTCACCCCGCAAGCCTGGTATGGACGAAAGGCTGGAACAAAGGCTCGCCTTTCCGCCTGCCGCCGCATGTGCTGGACAGCATGCGCACCAAAGCGGCGGTGCTTTTTCCGCACGGCATCATCGCCAATTCGCCCACGCAGCCGCTGGTGGACGATACGAAAGGGAAATTCGGCCCCTTCGCCGGGCAATTGCTGGTCGGTGAAATGAACCGGGAACGGATCGTAAGGGTGATGCTTGAAAAAGTGGGCGGCGAATGGCAGGGCGCCTGCGTGCCTTTCCTCGACGGGCATGGGCTGCGCAAAGGCAACAACCGCCTGGTATTTGGCCCGGACGGCAGTTTGTACACCGGTCAAAGTTCGCATGGCTGGCTGGGCGACGACGGCATACAACGCATCGTGTTCACAGGCAAGCCGCAGCTGGATATTCTCCGCATGCAGCTCACGCGCAAAGGTTTCGATTTCGTGTTTACGCAGGCGGTAACGGCCGCCGCATTGAAACCCGGCAATTATCACATACGCCGTTACCGGTATGCCTATCATAAAAGATACGGTTCTCCGCAAATGGATATACAGGAGGTGAAGGTCGTTTCCGTCCGCACATCGGCCGGCGGCAAACGTATATCGCTGGCGCTGGACGATCTTACGCCCGGTTTTGTATACGAGGTAAGGCTGGACGGCATTGTGTCGCGCGGAGGGCTGCCGCTGGCGAACCGGCTGATCTGTTATACGCTCAATAATGTATTTCCCGCGGCTGCACCCGCAGCGCAGGGAACGGTAAAATTTGCGGCGGCGGACGTGGCGGCGGGAAAGCGGCTGCTGGCCGCGTCCGACTGCGCGGCTTGTCATAAGCCGGCGGAAAAGCTCATCGGGCCTTCGTTTAAAGACATCGCGCGGAAATATCCTTCCACCGAAACGAGCGTGACGCGCCTCGCGGACAAGATCATCCGGGGCGGGAGCGGTGTTTGGGGCACGGTACCGATGGCGCCGCATGCAAATATTTCTACTGCGGATGCGAAGAAGATCTCGCGGTATATTCTGTCTTTATAAAGCTGCCCCATACGATACAAAAAGCCCGTTCACTATCCCGGACGGGCTTTTTTTTCCACTTGCGAAAATTTAACTCCCGCGATAAAAAATTATTTCTATTTTAGTCATGACCCGCAACTGTGGAATTAATCCCACAACGGGCAACAGGACCGTACACCGCCAGTTGGG